>CACZRV010000001.1 GCA_902783725.1 uncultured Lachnospiraceae bacterium
TGTGAGTCCCTGGGGCGGCGCCGTCGGTCCCGCTTTCGTGCGGTCCAGGGATTCGAGGATGGCTGTCATGCTCTCCGGATCCTTCTCTCCGCGCCCCATATCGATCAGCGTGCCGGCCAGAATCCGGATCATGTTGTACAAAAAGCCATCGCCCTCAACGCCGATGACAATCTCGTCCCCGTCGCGGTACACCTCGCACCGGGTCACCGTGCGGACTTTGCTCTCCGTCTGCGCACCCGCTGCGCAAAATGCAGAATAATCGCGGGTTCCCGTAAACAGCTCCGCTCCCCGCTGCATTGCGGCAATGTCCAGCTGCCCGGGTACGCCGCAGACATAGCGGCACCGCAGCGGATTTACGATCCGCCCGCAGGCGATGCGGTACTCGTAGCGCTTTTTGTGCGCGTCAAACCGGGGATGGAACGCTGCATCCGCCTCCCGGGACTCCATCACGCGGATATCGTCCGGCAGGAAGGAATTGAGCGCCGGGGCAAACCTCTCGCCCGGAATCGGCGACTCCGTGTCCCACACGACCACGTTGCCGAGGGCGTGAACCCCCGCATCCGTGCGGCTGGCACCGATGGTCACGGCGTCCTCGTTGCAGAGCCTGCGGATCGCGTCGCGAAGCGTCCCCTCGACCGTCACGGCATTTGCCTGTGCCTGCCAGCCGGAGTAGGCGGTTCCGTCATATGCGATTGTCAGCGCGATCCGTCGCATGGTCTCCTCCGTTATATCATATCTTCAGCCAGATGCGTAGCAAAATGACCGTCCCCACATAGCATACCAGGTACACAAAGGCAAATGCATCACCCAGACGGTACCGTAACGGTTTCATCTTCGTGCGTCCCTTGCCGCCGTGGTAGCAGCGCGCCTCCATCGCCATGGCGAGGTCGAACGCCCGGTGGAACGCCGAGACAAGCAGCGGGATAAACACCGGCACAAGGGATTTTGCGCGCTTGATCAATCCGCCGCTCTCCATATCCGCACCCCGCGCCGTCTGCGCCTTGCGGATTCGCGTCGCCTCCTCCGTGAGAATCGGGATAAAACGCAGCGCAATGGACATCATCATCGCCATCTCATGCACCGGAAAATGAATCACCCGCAGGGGCTTCATCAGCCGCTCCAGGCCGTCCGTCAGCTGATTCGGCGTCGTGGTGTACGTCAGCATCGACGTGCCGAAGATCAACAGGATCAGGCGGATACCCATGAACGCACCGCGAAGAAGACCTTCCTTTGTGACCGTAAAAATCTTCCAGTGCCACACCACCGTTCCGTCCGTCAAAAAGAAATTGAACAAAACCGTGATGAAGAGAATGAGAAGGATCGGTTTCAGGCCTCGCAGCAGATACCTCACCGGCACCTTCGAGAGGATCAATACGCCGGCAAATGCGGTGATCACCACGATAAATCCCGGGAAGGAGCGCACCAAAAACAGGCTTACGATGTACAACAAAGTCCCGATTATCTTCGTCCGGGGATCCAGCCTGTGAATGCAGGAATCCACCGGATAGTATTGTCCGATCGTGATATCCCGTAACATCGTCTGCTCCTTTCCCGCGGATGGCCCGCGTGTATTTTCCGCGTTCCTGCGAACGCCTGTATTCTTCGCGTTCCTGCGAACGCCTGTCGTTTACTGTTTCGCCGGGATCAGCGCCGAGAGCGCCTCCTCCGTTGTGATCAGATCGCACGGCACCTGCAGTCCCTTCTCGCGCAGAAGCTGCATCACCTGCGTCACCTGCGGAACCTCAAGTCCCACTTCGGTCAGTTTCTTCCGATGGCGGAACACCTCTCTGGGAGGCGCCGCGTACAGGATCTTACCGTCGTTCATTACTACAAGACGGTCCGCGTAACGCGCAACATCCTCCATGCGGTGGGAAACCAGTACCACCGTCATGCCGGTCTCCCTGCGAATCCGGTCGATCTCGCCGAGGATCTCGTCACGTCCGCCCGGGTCAAGGCCTGCCGTGGGCTCGTCCAGAACGAGCACCTTCGGTTTCATCGCCAGCACGCCCGCGATGGCAACTCTTCGCTTCTGTCCGCCGGAGAGCTCAAACGGCGACGTCTGCCACTGTGCCGGATCGACGCCCACCAGCCTGAGTGCCCACTCGGCGCGCTCCTTGAGCTCATCGCCCGTGAGGCCCTGGTTCTTCGGTCCGTAGCAGACATCCTGGAACACCGTCGTCTCGAACAGCTGGTGGTCCGGATACTGGAACACCAGACCGACGTTGTAGCGCAGCTGACGACGGTTGTATTTTTCGCCGAAAATGTCCTCGCCCTCGAAGCATACCGAACCTTCGGTCGGTCGCTCGAGGCCGTTTAAGAGCTGGATCATCGTGGATTTGCCGGATCCGGTGTGTCCGATCAACCCGATGTACTCGCCGGGATAAATATCAAGATTCACATTGTCAACAGCGACCTTCTCAAAGGCCGTATTCGCGCCGTAGACGTACTTGACGTCACGCAGGGTAAGGATTGCCTCCTTCGCCTCTGCGGCGTCTGTTTCGGGCTTCTGCGGGGCAGGGGCGGCATTTTCCGCCGATGCGCCTGCCGCATCCGGTGCCTGCATCGCTTCCGGGGCACCGAAGCGCTTTACATATGCGTCGGCAAATTCCTCCGGCGTCAGCGCCACGCCGATGTCATAGCCTGCCTTCGCAAGCCCCTGCGAAAGTTCCGTCACCTGCGGAACCTCAAGCCGCAGCTCGTGCAGTTCGTCCATGCGGGAGAATATCTCGCGGGGCGTCCCCTGCATGACCAGGTGGCCGCGGTTCATCACCAGCACGCGGTCCGCGTCGATGACTTCCTCCATGTAGTGCGTGATCAGTAAAACCGTGATGCCCTTCTCCCGGTTCAAGCGGTGCACGGTCTCCAGGACCTCGCGCCGGCCGATAGGGTCAAGCATCGCCGTGGGCTCATCGAGCAAAATGCACCGCGGCTGCATCGCCAGGATGCCCGCGATCGCCACGCGCTGCTTCTGTCCGCCGGAGAGCTTGTTCGGGGAGCTTTCGCGGTATTTGGTCATACCGACAGCCTTGAGGCTCTCATCCACACGGGCCAGGATCTCCTCCGTCGGAACGCCGAGATTTTCCGGACCGAAGCCCACGTCCTCCTCCACCACCGAAGCGACGATCTGGTTGTCGGGGTTTTGGAACACCATGCCCGCGCTCTTGCGGATCTCCCACAGATAATCGTCGTCCGCCGTGTCCATATCGCAGGTGAGGACCGTGCCGTCCGAGGGGAGCAGGAGCGCATTGATGTGCTTTGCCAGGGTGGATTTGCCGGAGCCGTTCGCGCCCAGGACAGCAATAAACTGACCCTCTTCCACCGTGATATCCACGTGGTCGAGCGCCCGTTTCGTCTCCGACGCATTTCCTTCCTCATCCCGGGTCACATAATCGTGAACCAGACCTTTTGTCACTACCGGCAGCATACGGCCTCCTGCATTCTTTTTGTCAAAAGGAAAGGCAGCGTAGTCTCACTACACTGCCCTGTCGATTTCTTCCTTCCTGAATCCCTTATACAAGCTCGATCAGGACTTCCATTGCTGCATCGCCCTTGCGCTGGCCGATCTTCACGATTCTTGTGTAGCCGCCCTTGCGCTTCTCATACTTCGGAGCGATCTCATCGAACATCTTAGCAATCAGGTCGAAATCCTTCACGGCCTTTCTGCCCTTCAACGAGGGATCATACTTCTTTACGGGATAGAAGAACGCCATCATCTCTCTTCTAGCGTGAAGACGGGAAGCGTTGTCCTTCTTGATGGTCTTCTCAACCTCATCGTATACGGTAACCTTCTTGCCGTCTACGACTTCCTTTACTCTCTTGCCGTCCTTGTCCTTGCGGGCAACCTTGGTCTTAACGGTAACCGTCTCGTAGTTGTCCTTTTCCTTCACGGCGAGGGTGATAAACTTTTCTGCAATGCTGCGCACTTCCTTCGCCTTCTGCTCCGTCGTAATCATCTTACCGTTGAACAAAAGGTTGGTAACCTGATTTCTCAACAGAGCCTTTCTCTGGCTGGAAGTTCTGCCAAGCTTTCTATATCCTGCCATATATTTCCTCCACTCTGCCGCATGGCTGCGGCGGTTCATTAATCGTTCTGACGAGCAGTCTCCTACTCATCCGCCGACTTGAATTCCAAGCCGAGCTCATGAAGCTTCTGGGTAACCTCTTCCAGGGACTTCTTTCCGAGGTTTCTCACCTTCATCATGTCCTCTGCCGTCTTGTTCGTCAGTTCCTCAACCGTGTTGATACCGGCTCTCTTGAGGCAGTTGAACGAACGAACGGAAAGTTCCAACTCATCGATGTTCATCTCAAGAACA
>CACZRV010000002.1 GCA_902783725.1 uncultured Lachnospiraceae bacterium
AACTTTTCAAAGAATTTCAAGGTTGTTTCACTGTTCGGTTTTCAAGGTTCATTTCTGCGAAAAGCCCTTATTCTTATAGGGTTTTACGCAGGTTTGCAATCACGTTTCTTGCGTGAGTGCGAAGTTGATTGTATCACAGGGCACCGCCTGTGTCAACCACTTTTTTCTACTTTTTTCTGCCGTGTTTCGGGCGGTTTTTGACGCGTTTTTTGTGCAATTCGACGAGTATACAAGATATAGTATTTTCCGCGCCTCCCCGGCACAAGTTCCGCCCCGCTTTCCCTCGTTTCCTGTGCGGAACGCTGAATCGCCCGCCGCAGGATCGCGCGGAAGGCATCTGCAGCGTGGCATTTGACCCGGATGTCACAAAGTAAAACAAATCCAATGCAGATTGTGCCCACAAAAAAGCTGCGCCCTTGCCGCATTCTGACGGCGGGGGCGCAGTTTCGTTTTTATGCTGTTCGGAAAATGAACGCTCTCACGACGGTTTTTCCGGATTTTCCGGGAGACAGATCGTGAGTGCGAAAGCCGGCGTGCTCTCCACGACCATGGTTCCGCCCGCGGCCTCGGTGCTGCGCCGTAAAGACAACAGTCCGCCGCTCTCGTCGATGGGCGTCTTCGGCGGTTTGCCGTTGTTGGTGATCGTGACGGCCGAGGTCGTCCCGGCGCGGGTGTAGGTGATCATCAGGTGGTTGCCTTCCGCGTGCTTTACGGTGTTGGCCGCGCATTCGCGGATCGCCAGCGCTAAAAGCTCCGCAAGGCTTCCCTCCTTCGGAAGGTCTGCGGGGATGTCCACGGTGACGCCGATGCTTCCGGCCATCGTGACGGACTCGGTCAGCGCGTCCGCCTGCTCCGGATACGGCTCCTTCGCCTCTCCCAAAAGGAAAGAGTTCATCTGGCGGGTGGTCATGTACACCATCGATGCGTCGGTGCTTTCGGGGTGATCGAGGCAGTGGCGTCCCATGAGGAGCACCTGCCCCAGCTCGTTGTGCAGCGCGGCGCGGGCGGTGGCCTCCTCCTGCGCGACGAACATGTCGCCGGAGAGTTCGGTGACAGCCTTCATACGGCGCTGGATGTCAAGGAGGTGCTCATTTTCCGCACGAAGCTCATCGATGATGCGGTAGCGCTCCGTCACGTCCGCAGCCGTGACCTGCACGTATTTTGTGTCGTCCGCGCGGATGTCGCGGCGGGTGATATACCAGACTTCGCCGCTGTCGGTGCGGACCAGACTGCCCTCGCCCTGCTTCTCGCCGTGCTCCGCCAGATAGCTGTAAAAGCGGTCGGCATCGGACATGGATGTCTCCATCAGCTGCTGGGTCAGTGCGTTCATCCGCAGGTTCGAAAGCGGCACGGTGCCGTCCCGGGCGATGACCGCAATGCCCTCGGGCAAAATGTCGACCGTCTGCTGTACGGCGATGGGCGTCACGTGGGTGGTGCGGTATTTAAAGCCGTCGAGGATTCCGTAGACCTGGACGCCCAGCACCAGCACCTCGCCGGCCGCGGCCACAAGCCACGGCAGTCTCAGGATCGTCTTTTCAAAAGGAAGGTACATGGTCTCGTAGTCTTCCGGGGCGCGGCTGTAACCGGACACGAACACCAAAAGCGTCATGATCAGAAATGCAAGGCCCATGTTGGCCGAGGTCACGATGATCCAGCGGATGCCTCTTGCGTCTAAGACACAGTGGATCAGCGCCTGCATCGTCAGGAGGAAGAAGAGAAATGCATTGAAGCAGAGGAAGTACATCAATGCGGTGTCCGTTATTTCGCGAAATGAACTCATTCGTCCGCACCTCCTTCCTCCGCAAGGATGGTGAGGAACGTGCAATCGTCGCTCTCCTTCCGCTCGATGGGCAGACCGGTGGCGGGAAGCACGGGGTTGGAGGACGCCTCCACGGCGAGCCGGACGCCGCTTCCGATCAGCGAGATGGTGGCGCGCCGCAAAACCGGGAGATACGCCTCGACGACCGCCTCGAAGGTGTCATACAAGGCGTGGATCTTCGCAAGGGGAAGCTCGCTGTACTCCTCGCCGACCGCCGCGGCCTCCACGCCGCAGCACCGCAGGAAACGGGCCGTCTCCGCCAGCGCCAGGAAGAGCTCGCGGTTTCTCGCGGGCAGCGTCTCCTCCGAGAGGAGCAAGAGGTTACTCTTCCGCTTGGAGTAAGCATTTAACACGCACACCTCCGCGAGGGCGCTGCGGAATTCCGGGGAATCCGGCGTCACTCCGCGGAGCAGTTCCTCGATCCGTTTCTGTTTCGGATAGAGGGCCTCCGAGATGCGGTCGTAGACAAGATTTTGCGCATCGAGCTGCGCCTGCTTTTCGCGAAGTTTCTGCTCCGCCTCGATCAGATGATTTTCCTCGCTTAAGATCTCGACCGCCGACTCCAAGCGGCGGTTTTCTTTGTGCAATTCGGTCTCGTCCTCCGTCCAGAACGCAAAGCCGGCACGGATGGGCAGGCCCGAAAGGCGGGTGTCCGCATCCAGGTAGACCGGCCCCGAGAGCGCCGCCGCCAGCTGCTCCGGGGTTGCCGGAACCGGCGTAATGGTACGGTAGGCCGGGCGGAACGTCACGTCCGTGATCACCACAGGCACGTCGAGCTGCGCGAAAAATCCGGCATAGTTTTCGTTGTGCGGGATCAGCCGCTGCCGGATGCAGATCTCGAACATCCCGAGCATCGCAAAGATGTTGACCTCCGGAGGGTTGAAAGGGCGCCGCATATCAAGAGGGCTGAAAACCGTGAGACAGAGGCTTACGAAAAGAATCCACAGCAGAATGTCGCCGATGAGCAAAAACGCCACATGGGAAGACCAGATGCCGCGCTCGATAAAGAGAAGAATGATGCCGGCGATGATCATCACGGCGACCCAGGCGTACAGAACATAAAACAACGTGCCGTAGGTATACGTGTCCCCCGAGACATTGAACTCCGAGAGCGGCACGTTCGGCACGTAATAAAAGTTATGAATATCGTTGGTCAGAGCGCCGGCAGCGAGAAGAAGCGCAACCGCAAGAAACCCGATCTCCAGACGGCGTCCTTTGTCACTGTTTCCTCTGCGGATACAGACGGCCGTCATAAAGAACATGGTCGGGATCAGAACCATCGGGACATTGTAAAAATATCCGAGGTAGCGGACCACAGCAGTGTTGTTCAGGATGACGCGGTATTTAACGGCGCGCACCGTAAGAAGCATCAGCATGAACACGCCGGCGTTGAAAATGTAAGTCTTCGCCCGGGTGGGCAGAAGGCGCACGCGAACCGACTGCAGCCAGAAGAGGATCAATCCGGCGAAGAGACCGTAGTTCGCGGTGAACATCAATACATCGAAGCTCTCGGGGGGCGTCCACGTGAGAAGGTAGCATCCGCAGGCAGCAAGCAACAGGCAGACGAAGAGAATGGTGTTCTTCTTCTGTCGATAAGCCGCCATACTGCCGCCTCCTTCTTCGGAAAATGCCTACCCGCGGCGAACCGCAAGGTGCACGTCAAAGCCGCCGAAATCCTGCTTTAAGTAGATAAACTCGGGCTTGCCCTTCGCGTCGAGACGCAGGGTGTCGTAGTCGAGCTCCACGCCGTTTCGCTCCAGGTATGCCATCGCGCGCTCCACCGACCAGGTCATGATTGCAATGTGACCCATCCGGCCGCGACCCATGGTCTTCATCACCTCAATGTCCTGTCCGCAGAAGAACGATGCGGGGAGCTCAAGCTGCGGGAATCCGAATACGGTGGAGAAGAGATCCGCCGTGTGCTTTGCCTCGGTCTCGTCAGCCGAGTTGATGCCCACGTGCTTGATGGCAAAGCCGAGCATCTTCTTCACCGCCTCGCGGGTCAGCTCCGTGATGCGCTCCCACGCCCCCGCGTTGATCAGATCGGAGGAAACCATCCAGCTTCCGCCGCACGCAAGCACGCGGTCGTTGGTCAGATACGGAATCATGTTGTCGGCGTTGATGCCGCCGGTGGGCATAAAGCGAATGCTGCCGTAGGGCGCTGCCATCGCCTTGATCTTGGCGAGACCGCCCGAGGCTTCCGCCGGGAAGAATTTGACGACGTCAAGGCCGAGCTCGATGGCCTGCTCGATCTCCGAGGGGCTGCTCACGCCGGGCGTCACGGGAATCGCGCGCTTCACGCAGTAGTCCACCACCTTCGGGTTGAGTCCCGGGCTCACGATGAAACGGGCGCCTGCAGCGATCGCCTCATCCACCTGCTGCGTCGTGAGTACCGTGCCGGCACCCACCAGCATCTGCGGGCGTGCCTTCGCGATGGCCGCGATGGCGTCCTTCGCCGCTGCCGTGCGGAATGTGATCTCCGCTGCCGGGAGTCCTCCCGCAATCAATGCATCCGCCAGAGGAATCGCGTCCTCCGCGCGGTCAATCTTTACTACGGGAACCAGTCCCAGCGCTCCGAGCGCTTTCAAAATGTCGTTCATGAAAATGCCTCTCCTATCGAATCTTTCCCGCGAGGTCGAAGTAGACGTCGCAGATGATATTGTTGTTATAAACGGTGTCGAGCACCTTATTTTCCGAAATTGCCTCCTGGCAGCTCTCGCCGAAGCCCGTGTTCGAGAGGGCCGTCACCGCCGTGAAGAACATCAGGATCAAAACCGCGCCGATGAACAGACCCACCAGCGCACCGGTCACGCGGTTGATGGTGTTGAGCCCGGGCAGCTTCGAGATGAGATTGAGTCCGATGCCGATCAGATAAATGACCGCCAGCAGAACGAAGAACAGGATCACAAAGCACGCTGCGCGGATAATGATGTTGGCCACCACACCGGCGATGTAATCGGCTGCATTTTCCGCATCGAAGAGCTTGAAACCGTCCTCCGAATTGTAATCCTTAAGCTGCCGCTTCACGACCTCGGGAACTTTCAGCTTCTCGATGTCGTCGTTGGTAAGCTTCGCCTTGTCGGCCAGCTTGTCGAGCCCCAGGGTGTCGCGGACGTTGTCCTTGACGCGGGTCATCACGCTCTCCTGCTTCATCACCATCTTCGCCAGCGGCTGGCACAGCATCGCCGCCAGCGCCAGCGCAAGCGCGACCGCCAGAAAATGGATCATCATCTTGATGAAGCCCTTGCACCAGCCCCAGATGACGCAGCCCGCCAAAACCACGATACAAACGATCGTCAACCAGTTCATATATCTTTCCTCCTCTCCCGCAAAGCCGGTCCGTCCGGCCCGTTCCTACTTGGCGGATCCGCCGGTCAACAGCTTCAACTCATTGTACTGGTTGTCGCTGACGACTGCGAACCGGTTCCGCCCGTCGATGGCGTATATGTACGCAATGGGCTTGGAAATTCCGCCCTTGTATTTGTCCTTCCCTTTCACGCGGTAAATGTAAAGGGAGACATCGTTATACAGGATCACGTCGGTTCCCTCGATGCGGAAGCCGCCGTAGTAATTGTCGAGTTCGCGGCGCTCCACCAGCTTGCCGCTTAAGTCATACAGCAAAACCGCATACACGATGTGGCCGTTGTCCTGCTGCTCCGTTAAAAGCCCGACGTAATCGCCGCTGTACGCGAACCGCCGCACGGTTCCGGTGTAGGTGATCTCCACGGGCTTCATGCTTTGGATCTCCTCCATCTCGTAGAGGAGCACGCTCTTGTCGCCGAACACCGCGATACGGTCGTTGGTCAAGAACGCCACGTCCGCATACAGGTTGTCGGGAAATGCCGTGGTCGTCGATTCCGACTTGCCCACCATGCCTTCGGTATACGTCTTGCCGACGTTGCCGAAGTTGTAAAATACAAGCCTCGAGCGGATGTTCTCCTCATCAAAGTAGGCGAAGGAGAGAACGATCTTGGCTCCGTTTTCCGAGATTGCCACATCGAGCGGGAAGCCGTTCGAGGTGGTGACGGTGTTGACCTCGCTGGCCTTCGTGCCGTCGATGTGGTACACCACCATGTAATCGTCCTTGCCACCGTTCATCAAAACCGCGGTCTCGCCGTTGGCGGATACCGCCACCTTGACGATCGGATGGTCCGTGGTCACGCTGTTCACCTTGCCGGTTCCGTCCAGAAGATACAGCGACACGCCCCCCGCGTCACCCACGGCTCCGTACCGCCCGCAGGCGTCCGCCACCGGGTTGGACATGTTGTAGGAGACGTTCCACATCGTTTTGCCGTCCTTGCCGACAGCCTCAACGCCGTCCCGCGCATAGCGCATCACGCCGTCCTTGATGGGAATCATGCCGTAGACCGTGGAAAATGCCAGCTGCTTCGTCGTCACGATGTCGTAGCCGGTGTAGGTCACGTTGTCGCTTCGCCGCCTCCAGAACCAGACTGCCGCAACGATCACCACGATCGCCAGAATTGCCAGGATTGCCAGAAGGATTCCCCGGTTGTCCGATTCCCCGGTATACTCTCTGGTCACCTGTTTTTCTTCGTCCAAGAAGAATCCCTCCTCTCCCGTTTATCAGATGAACCCGCAACCGGAAAGCTGCAAAAAACTACAGTTCCTTGCGGTTCTCAAACGCCTTTAAGAGCGTCACCTCGTCGATATACTCGAGGTCGCCGCCCACGGGCACGCCGCTGGCGATCCGCGTGACGCGAATGCCGGTTGGCTTTAACAACTTGCTTAAATACATCGCGGTGGCCTCCCCCTCCACGGTGGAGTTCGTCGCGATGATAACCTCATCCACATCCCCCTGCAGACGCACCAGAAGCTCCTTCAGGCGGATGTCGTTCGGCCCGATGCCAAGCATCGGCGAGATCGCGCCCTGCAGCACGTGGTAGACGCCGTTGTACTGGCCGGTCTTCTCGTACGCCGCCAGGTCGCGGGAATTTTCCACGACCATAATCTGCCGGTGATCTCTTTTGTCACTGCTGCAGATCGGGCACAGATCGCTGTCCGTGAGGGTACAGCACTCCTTGCAGAAGCGCACCTGCGTCTTCGCCGTGACGATGGTGTCCGCCAGCTGCCGCACCTGCTCCTCGGGCATGTTGATAATGTGAAACGCCAATCGCTGCGCGGATTTGGTGCCCACGCCCGGAAGGTGCCCGAGCTCCGCGATCAATCGGCTGATGGTTTGGCTGTAATAATCCACGGTGAATCACTCCCGCTTTAGAATCCGAAATCTCCGAAACCGCCGAGTCCGCCGAGGCCGCCTGCGATGTCGCCCATGGCCGCGTTGGTCTCCGACTCCATGTTGCGAAGCGCTTCATTTGCCGCAGCGAGGATCAGATCCTGGAGCATCTCCACATCATCGGGATCCACCACGTCCTTGGAAATCTCGATGGCCGTGAGCTCGCGCTGACCGGACACGCGCACCTTGACTGCGCCGCCGCCTGCGGTAGCTTCCCACTCCTTGGTCTCGAGCTCCTTCTGCTTCTCCTCCATCTGACGCTGCATGCGCTGCGCCTGCTTCATCAACTGGCTCATATTGCCCGGCATACCGCCGGAAAATCCTTTCTTGCCCATTTGAATTCTCCTTCATCGTAATTCTGTATCCTGAATCCGCGCTCCTGCGCGGCGTTCATCCGTATCTTCGGAAAATGCTCCGCTTCGGCCCGCCTCAGTTCTCCTGCTCGATCTTGAGCTTTCCGAGCCGCTTGTTGATCTCCGCGATGTCCACGTATTTGCGGACCGACTCGCCCTGCTTCAAAAGCTTCGCATCGACGCGGACGCTCCGGTGGATCGTCTTCTCGATGGCCTCCTCCAGGGTCTCCTTGCGGCCGGGCGTCGTCAGCAGGAGGTAGTCAACCTCGGTGCGGAGCACCAAGAGAAGCTGTCCCGCCTCGCCGATGGAGCGGCGGCTGTTGTCCACGCACATCTGCAGCGGCTGCGGCAGCGTGCGGATGATGGCATCCCAGTTGTCGATCACGGCCTGCAGCTCCTCGGGCAACGCCTGCGGAAGCTCCTCCACCGGTTCGGGCTCCTCCTCGACCTCCACGGGAGCCGCTGCCACACCCGTGCGGCGAAGCTCCTCCAGGTCGCGCTCCAGAACGCGGATGCGCTCCAAAACGGCGTCCGTATTGACATCCGTCTGCGGCCGACACAGCCGGATCATCGACATCTCGATCATGACGCGCTTCTGCGACTCATAGCGCAGACGGTTCGTGAGCTCGCACAAAACCGTCACGTAGCGCATCAGTTCCTCCGGCGAATACACCTTCGCCTCGTGGGCGAGAAGCTTCATCTGCTCGCCGGAGACCTCCAGCGCCTCGCTCAGGTCCTCGCCGGACTGCGCCAGAATGAGGTTGCGGATATACCACGTGAGATCCACGACAAACCGCGACAGCTCGCGGCCCGCAACGGTCATCCTGTCAAGAAGCCCAAGCACGTCGGTGACGCGCCCCTCGTGCAGGTACCGAAGCGTCTGTGCGAACGTCTCCACGTCCACCGTGCCCAGAACCTCCAGCACGCGGTCGTAGGTGAGCTCACGGCCCGCGTGATACGAAACGCAGCGCTCCAGAAGGGACAGCGCGTCTCGCATGGAGCCGTCGCCCAGCTTGGCGATGTAGCGCATCGCCTTCTCCTCGGTGGGGATCTCCTCCCGCCCGCAGAGCTCTAAAAGCCGGTCCGCGATGGTCTCGATGCGGATCCTCCGGAAATCGTACCGCTGGCAGCGGGACAGGATCGTGATCGGAATCGCGTGCACCTCGGTGGTGGCCAGAATAAACACAACATACGACGGCGGTTCCTCCAGCGTCTTCAAAAGCGCGTTAAATGCTCCCGTGGAGAGCATGTGAACCTCGTCGATGATATAGACTTTGAATTTGCCTTCGGTGGGATAATAGCGGACCTCGTCCACGATCTCGCGGATGTTCGCGACGCCGTTGTTGGAGGCCGCGTCGAGCTCGACAACGTTCATGGACGTGCCCGCGTTGATGGCCTTGCACATCGCGCACTCGTTGCACGGATTGCCGTCGATGGGATTCTCACAGTTGATGGCCTTCGCAAAGAGCTTCGCCACCGACGTCTTGCCGGTGCCTCTCGTGCCGCTGAAGCAGTACGCATGGCCGATCCGCCCCGTCCGGAGCTGGTTGCGAAGCGTCGTCACAACCGCATCCTGGCCCTTGACTTCGTCAAATGTCGACGGCCTAAACTTGCGATACAGCGCAATGTATGCCATGCCTGCCTCCTTTCCCCGCGCGGCGTTCCCCTCCGCAGGTTGTTCTCCCGGGCCGGTCTCCCCGCCCGTTTATCCGAAAACCGCGCTGCACAAAAACAGCGTTTGTTTAGTATACCATATCCGCCGGAAAATGTCCACTTTTCCGCCGCTCTTCCGTGCAAGCCGTTCGTCCGCGCCGGTCCCTCAGTCCGCGTCCTCCTCGATCACGTGGATCTCCAGCCAGTCGAACTCCACGCTCTCGATGAAGGAATCCTGCGAGAACCGCGTCTTCGCGCGCTGCCGGAAATCCTTGATATTGGCCTGCAGCCAGATCGGCTTCGGCAGGTCCCACGCGACGCACACCTTCTCCACGGCGTCGAAGACCTTCTTCGTCCGGTTCCTATCCGAACCGTCCTCCACCGTCATATCGCGGAGCAGATGATTGTTCTTCCAAAGTTTAGCCCACAAGCGAAACATCGCAACTCTCCCTCGGATTCATTTTCCGGCTGCGGCACGGCCGCTAACCCTGCACATTCTTCTGCCAGCGGCTCAGGCGTTTTGACTTCTTCCGGTCCAGGATCCAGAAGAGGATCATACCGAACACGAAACCGCCGAAGTGCGCCGCCACATTGACGCCGTCCCCCGCCTTCACAAAGCTGTAGATGAGGTACAGGATGAAAATGCCGAACCGGGCTCCGTACTCGCGGCGGCGAAGCGCCGGGTAGCGGATCAGCATCGCCAGCATTGCGCCCATCAGGCCGTAGATGGCACCGGAGGCACCCGCCGATACGACAAAATCATTTTCCTTGACGTAGTGATAGACTGCGCAGGAAAATGCAGACGCTCCCAGGCCGGACACAAGGTACAAGAGCAGATAGCGCGCCCGGGTCATCCGGCGTTCGATCATGTCGCCGAACGCCAGCAGGGCGACCATATTTCCCATGAAATGGTCGGCACCGTAGTGCAGGAACATGCACGTAAACAGGCGGTAGTACTCCTTCTCCTCCGCCACCGTGTACCAGCTCATCTGGCCCATGGTCAGTATCTCCACGCGGCCGAACAGGTCCACCAGCAGAAACAGGATCAGGTTGATCACCGCGATCACGATGGTCACGATGCAGAGATTGCGGTAGCGGCCCCACCGCTGCGAGCTCTTCACCCGCTGCGACCGTGCCGCCGCCTCGCGGTAGGCAGCGCCCCGCTCGCCCGAGACGGACATCGCGGTGCCGCGCGTCAGGGGCTGCACCTTGCTCTCGCCGCGCAGATTTCCACTCGACAGGTCGATCTGTGCGCCGTCCGCATTGCGGCTGTGTCCGCCGAAATGAACGTTGTTCTCGATCACGGAGCGGATCCCGAGGTAATCCTCGGGCTGGTTCTCATACACCAAAAGCCGGCCGTACTCCTCGTCCACGATCCAGAACGCGCTTCCCTCGCCGATCGCGCGGGCCGCGGCGGTCTGCGACGTCACAAAGAGCGTCAGCACCGTCACGGTGCCGAATCCCTGTTTTTCGAAAATGCTGCGGATCGTCGCAAGGTTTTGTGCGTACTTCTCCGCATTGAGCTCCGCAAGGGCGCCGTCATCGATCATCCATACGGCATTTGCCGAGGAGCCCTGCGAGGTGTAGTAGAGGCGCATGTCCTCCCGGTGGAGATCCACATCGTGCAATCCCCGACCCGAAAAATACTGCCTGAGTTTCTCCCACATATGCGGTCCTCCTTTCCCTGCGACGCTATGTAATCATGATAATATAGAACCGCCGTTTTCGCAAGTTTTTTCGGCGTTCCGGCTCCGTTTCGAATCACCCAGTTACTCCTTGACTTTTCCGCTGTAATACGGTAAACTTTCGTATGTTCCCGACCTGCAAAACCCGCTGCGGGGACGCGCATTACCCGAGCCCGCTTCACGGGCGTCTTTCCGGAGGAAACATGATCTGCAACAACATTCTCGAAGCCATGGGCCATACGCCCATCATTCGTCTTCAGCATATGACCGATGAGGACAGCGCGGAAGTGCTTGTCAAGTTCGAAGGCCTGAACGTCGGCGGTTCCATCAAGACCCGCACGGCCTACAATATGATCCTTGCGGCGGAGAAGGAAGGCCGCATTACAAAGGACACGATAATCGTGGAGCCCACCAGCGGCAACCAGGGCATCGGCCTTGCGCTTGTGGGTGCCGTTCGCGGCTACCGCACGATCATCATCATGCCCGACTCTGTCAGCGAGGAGCGCCGCAAGCTCGTTCACCACTACGGTGCGGAGGTCATCCTCATCCACGACGCCGGAGACATCGGCGCATGCATCGCCGAGTGCCTGAACACGGCGCTTCGCATGGCGAAGGAGGACCCCAACGTCTTCGTTCCCGAGCAGTTCTCCAACCCGAACAATCCGCTGGTTCACAAGTATCACACCGGCGTTGAGATCCTTGAGCAGGTGGCAGGCCCGATCCACGGCTTCTGCTCCGGCATCGGCACCGGCGGCACCATCTCCGGCATCGGCGAGGTGCTCAAGACGCAGAATCCGGACATCACCATCTGGGCCGTTGAGCCCGCCAACGCCGCGATCCTCTCGGGCGGTTCCATCGGAACGCACCTGCAGATGGGCATCGGCGACGGCCTGATCCCCGACAACCTCAACACGGACATTTACTCCGACATCTTCATTGTCGAGGACGAGGTTGCACTGCAGACATCCCGCGACCTGGCCGCGAAAGAGGGCATTCTCTGCGGCATCTCCAGCGGCACCAACGTGGCCGCAGCCCTGGCCCTGGCAAAAAAACTCGGCCGCGGCAAGACGGTGGTCACCATCCTTCCCGACACGGCCGAGCGGTATTTTTCGACGCCTCTGTTCGAGGGCGAATGATTTTTCAATACATTGTTTTCTCAAAGAGTTGCGGATTTGTTGCGCAACTCTTTTTTGTGAGAACTCCTACCAAGGATTCCCCGGCAAAGTATCATACAAAACTTCCTCAGGCTCACTCGATGTGATATCTCGCACGATAACGCCCCGCGCACTCACTTCGATAAAGTCCGTTTTCGTGGAATCAATGTAATAGCGCACGCATATCATGCCACTTCCTCCGTCCATATCTGGGGCAAATGCAATTTCGTTAAAACGTTCCTTCACCAGATTCGTGGGGAATTCGCGTTCTTGTGTAATTAGCTCTTCGTCTATCATCTCCTGCAAAATTCGCTTTGCATCTGACACAGATACTCTTGGCCAGTTCTCCGGAATCAAGCCCATGATTTCAGCCACTCTTCTTTCGTATGCCTCCTCCCAGTATCCAAGTTCCCGATTATCATGGATTTCGCAAAGCTTTCTCTTCTGCTCATCTGTTGCCACACGCATGCTGTTTACATACAATCTGTCAAGGCCTTGGCTCACCAGTTCATTAAGACTCGAATCCGAATAAGTCATCGGTGTAGGCGTATTTCTCGGCGTGATAGTTGCTTCAATAATTCCCGCAGGCGTGCCAGTTTGATAATCACGTGCAGGAATGGAAGTACTATTAAATCCATCTCCACACGCGCATAGCATAAAAATCAGGGCAATCATTGTTGTGCTCAATACTATTCGCTTCATGGGCATCTCCCCCTTTCAACGGGCATAACAAAATATATAGTTTACCACGTTGTTGTTAGCATCATATCATAACACAAATGAGTTTCCTTGTCTTTGCTCGTCTCGTCCTTTTGAACTCCATACCGTCCTTCTTTCTCTTCTATTCATCCCTATTGTTCTACTAAAATGATGCTCGCCAGTATCTGTCTCACTTCCTTCGCATGTTCCTTGTCATACGCGGCGGAAATCAAAAGGCCTCGGTCTTTCAAAAAATAGTAATCGACCTGCACGGCGGTGTCACCGGACTCGTCGGTGTAGCTGACCTTCCGCGCGTGGTACGCGCCGCTACCGAAGGTCACGTCCGCCTTGTCTTCAAATTTGTAACTACCGTCCGACTGGAATGCTGTGAGTATCTCGTCGAGGTCAGACTCCGCATCAACACCGGATACACTGACATAGTTGCTGTAGGGGCTGCCGATCAGGAAGATTCGCTCCATATATGTCGGCCTCTCGTCAAGCCGCAAAGTCTCAAATTTGTACCTGCTTTCGTCGTAGGAAATCACATAACCGAACCGGGCTGAGCGAAAGTTCCGCAACCTGTCCCCGTAAGCATCCAAAACGAGCAGAAACAGCACCAGCACCGCAAGCACCGCCCCCAGCCCGATAAAAATCCATTTGGTCTTTCCCTTCTTCAAGTGAGTTCCTCCCTCATTTTCCGATGTTCCTGTTTCGTATCATACTCCATCCGCGCAAAAAACACAAGCGAACAAAGTGTATCGAATAGTCCCTTGCAAACTGGCGAATTTGTGGTATTCTTAGGAAAACACCGAGGCAAGCATCCGTATTAAAGAGGAAACTGCTATGGCAAAAGAATCCCGGCCCGTCGTGGCCCTCATGTATGATTTTGACAAGACGCTCTGCACGAAGGACATGCAGGAGTACACCTTCATTCCCACCGTCGGGATGACCGCCGAGGAATTCTGGAAGGAGGCCGCGACGCTCTCCTCCGAGCGGAAAATGGACGGCGTCCTGACCTACATGTACCTCATGCTCGAGAAGGCCCACGCCGCCAGAAAAGGTATCCGCAGGAGCGATTTCGTGAAGCTCGGGCGCGACCTGGAGTTCTTCCCCGGCGTCACGGAGTGGTTTGATCGCATCCGCCGCTTCGGCGACGAGCTGGGCGTGACCGTGGAGCACTACATCATCTCCTCGGGGCTTCGGGAGATCATCGAGGGCTCGGAGATCGCCGACGCCTTCCGCGAAGTGTTCGCCTGCGAGTTCCTCTACGACGAGAACGAGGTGGCCTGCTGGCCGAAAAATGCGGTGAACTACACCACCAAGACGCAGTTTCTGTTCCGCATCAACAAGGGAGTTCTGGACATCTCCAACGATGTGGACCTCAACACCTACACGCCGGAGGACGAGCGCCGCGTGCCGTTCCGCAACATGATCTACATCGGCGACGGCCTGACGGACGTGCCGTGCATGAAGCTTGTGAAAGTGGGCGGCGGCTACTCCATCGCGGTGTACCGCGGCGACACCATCGACAAGGTTCGCCCGCTTCTCACGGACAACCGTGTCAACTTCATCGAGCCGGCCGACTACACCGAGGGCAGCCCCTTGGACGCCACCGTCAAGACCATCCTTCGGAAAATGCTCCTCACCGACCGTCTCGTGGACGCCTCCGCCGCACAGACGCGGGAGGCTGCCTTGTGCGCAAACGATAAGAAGTAATCAGAAAGCAGTATTTTCATGGCTCAAAACAATAACATCGATATGTGCAGCGGTTCGCTTCCGAGAAAAATGCTTCTCTTCGCGCTTCCGCTGATCCTCTCCAGTGTCCTGCAGCTTCTTTTTAACGCTGCCGATCTGATCGTCGTGGGACGCTGCGTCGGCGACGGGGCCCTTGCGGCCGTCGGTTCCACCGGCGCATTGATCAATCTGTTGACCAATCTCTTCATTGGGCTCTCCGTGGGCGCGAACGTGCTTGTTGCGCGCTTTATCGGCGCGCGCCAGGACCGCGATGTGGAGGAGACCGTGCACACGGCGCTTTTGACCAGCGTCATCAGCGGCATTCTCCTGGCAGCGGTGGGCGTGACGTTTGCCCGCCCGCTTCTCACGCTGATGGACACCCCCGCGGACGTTATCGACGGGGCTTCCCTCTACATGCGGATTTATTTTCTGGGCATGCCCATCATGATGGTCTACAACTTCGGAAGCGCCATCCTGCGCGCCATCGGCGACACGAGAGGTCCTCTCTGCTACCTGGCGATCGCCGGCTGCGTCAACGTCGGAATGAACCTCATTTTCGTGCTGGCCTTCGGCATGGGCGTGGAGGGCGTTGCCTACGCGACGGTTCTCTCCCAGCTCATCTCCGCCGTTTTGGTGCTGCGCAACCTCTCGCGGCAGAACAATGCCTGCCGCTTCTGCTTCTCGAAGCTGCGCATCCACGCGAAAAAGCTGGCTGCCATCGCGCGGATCGGTCTTCCCGCGGGTCTGCAGGGCTGTATCTTCTCCATCTCGAACGTATTGATCCAGTCCTCCATCAACTCCTTCGGCAAGCTGGCCGTATCGGGCAACTCCGCGGGCGTCAACATCGAGGGCTTCATCTACGTGTCCATGAACGCATGGCACCACACGACCTTAAGCTTCGTCGGCCAGAACTACGGCGCCGGCAAATACGACCGCATCCGCAAATCCCTCCGCTGGGGTCTTCTGTTCGTCTTCCTCTTCGGTGCGGGGCTCGACGGCATCGCGCTTTTGTTCAAGCCGCAGCTCATCGGCATCTACACCAAGGACGCCGACGCCATCGCCTACGGCTGCGCACGGATCGGCGTCATCTGCCTGTTGTATTTTACGTGCGGCATCATGGACGTCATCGTAGGCGCGCTGCGCGGCCTCGGCTTCTCTCTGCTGCCGACACTCATGTCTCTTCTGGGCGTCTGCGGCTTCCGCATCACCTGGATCTACACGTACTTCCGCACGCACCGCTCTCTTAAGGTGCTCTACGCCTCCTACCCGATCAGCTGGTGCATCACGATCCTTCTGCACGGCATGGTCTATCTCGCATGGCGTAACAAAAACCGCGAGCGCTTCCGGGTGCAGGACTGACCCGCACGCCGCGTCTTATGTTTGATTTTTCGAGCGACTTGTGCTAATATGAAACGGCAAATGGGCTTCCGCGTAAGAGGCCCTTCGGAAAATGCCGTTGCGGGGCCGTCGGGCCTTCGCTTGTGGGGCGGCAGGATATCGGGGCGGCAAGGGGACCGCCCACTAAGGAGTTGTTTCATGCGTAAGTTTTGGAAATCGGTCACCGCGCGTTGTCACAATTGCGCCGAGTGTATCCACCGGCTTCTGCAGAAGAAGCCGTTCTGTTACTCTGTCGTCCAGGTGTTTCTGCTGGCCTTTATCATGACGCTGATCACCGACGGCTTCTCCCGGGGTTCCGTGTTCGGACCGTTTGTCTTTCTCTTCACACACCCCCTGATCTTCACCGTCAACATGATGCTCATCGCGATCTTCTTGGCGCCGGCGCTTTTATTCCGGCACCGGAGTTTCATGTATTTTCTGGGGTGCATCCTGTGGCTCGCGGTGGGTATCATCGACTTCATCATCCTGCACAACCGCGTCACGCCGTTCAATGCCCATGACTTCCGCATGCTCGACGACGCCAAGGGCATTCTCTTCAAATACTACAACTGGTTCCAGGTCATCGGCCTTATGCTTTTGATTCTTCTGGGCGTGTTACTTTTAGTGTTCGCGTTCCTCAAGTTCCCGAAGCAGACCGCTCCGGTGCAGTACCGCTACGCGATCCCGCTCACGCTCTCCATCATCTTCGGCTGCATCCTTCTGTGTATCGGAAGCCGCAAGGTCGGCGTCATGGCCAAGACGTTCCCGAACGTGGCGGACGCCTACCACGACTACGGACTGCCGTACTGCTTCATCTGCTCCATCACCGACAGCGGTATCGACAAGCCGAAGAACTATTCCCCGGAAAATGTCAAGGATCTGGTGGACAAGCTGGATCCCGCAAAATACGCTTCGCCGACGCCCACGCCCACGGCCGGTCCCGATGCGAAGCGCCCGCAGAAGGGCGAGCCCAGCATCGTCTACATCCAGCTGGAGTCGTTCTTTGATCCGAAGCGTATCGCGGGTCTGTCGTTCCCGACCGACCCGATCCCGAATTTTACGTATATCCGAAAGCACTACACCTCGGGTCTTCTGGGGGTTCCGAGCATCAGCGCGGGCACCTCGAACACCGAGTTTGAAGTTCTCACGGGCATGAACATGAAGGATTTCGGAACGGGCGAGTACCCGTACAAGACGATCCTCAAGGAGATGACCTGCGAGAGCGTCGCCTACAACCTGAAGGAGCGCGGCTACCGCGCGCACGCCATCCACAACAACACGGCGACCTTCTACAGCCGCCACATCGTGTACTCCAACCTGGGCTTCGACGACTTCGATCCGGTGGAGCTGATGGAAAATGTGGAGCGCAACGAGCTCGGCTGGGCGCGGGACTCGATCCTCTTTAACGAGATCCTCACCGCCCTGGATTCCACGCCGGGCAGCGATCTGGTCTTCACCGTTTCGGTGCAGGGCCACGGCAAATACCCCGACGAGGAGATCCTCGAGAACAACATCGACCTCATCGATATCGATGACGCCTACGACGATACGACCATCAACGGTCTTAAGTATTACATCGCACAGCTCCACGAGATGGACGAGCTGATCGCGCGGCTCACGGAAGAATTTTCCAAGCGCGACGAGGATATCGTCCTCGTGCTCTACGGAGACCACCTTCCGGGCTTCGGCTTTGAAGCGGGCGACCTCTCCGAGGGCAGCCTGCTGCAGACCGAGTACGCGATGTGGACCAACTTCGACCTGCCGGCGGAGCACCTCGACCTCGAGGCATATCAGCTGTCGGCCTACGTCCTCGGACGTCTGGGCATGGACAACGGCCTGATCACGAAGCTGCACCAGCGCTACCTCGAGTTCCCCGACTCGGAGCAGGAGTACCTCGAGCAGCTCACGCTTCTGTCCTACGACATGCTCTACGGTGAGCAGTTCTGCTGGGACGGCCAGTCGCCGCTTGTGCGAACGAACCTGATCTTCGGTTTCCACGACATCGACGTCTCGTCGATCCACGCGATCTACAACGCCTCGGACGACAACTACTACCTGCAGGTGTTCGGCGAGCATTTTACGGAATTTTCCGACATCTACATCAACGGCAAGCGCCACACCGAAACCATCGTTGTTTCGGACACGGAGCTCTTCCTGCCGGCGATCGC
The DNA here is from genome assembly GCA_902783725.1 of uncultured Lachnospiraceae bacterium. Classification (GTDB taxonomy): domain Bacteria; phylum Bacillota; class Clostridia; order Lachnospirales; family Lachnospiraceae; genus ISDg. The sequence continues at coordinate 17,897 of CACZRV010000002.1, forward strand.
GCTTTCGGACGGCGACGTCATCTCCGTGGCGATGCCCATCGACGATGAGACCGTGATGCGCGAATCAAGGCCCATCGTGTTCCGCACGGGCGAATAAATCTCTGTCCGGCGCTATGCGCGGGCAAATGACAGCGAAAGGATCAACCCATGAAAAAAACACAGATTAACGGACTCGTCTTCGCCGCTCTGTCGGTGATCTTCGGGATCATTCTGATCATCCTCGGCTGCAAGGAAGCCTCCGTCGACACCTCGGTTCCCGCGGATGAGGCCGTCTTTGACAACATGATGCTGACGGTTCCGGGCGTCGTCCTGATCCTCGACAGCCTGGTGTTCGCCTTCCGCGACAAGCTCTTCCGCTCGTCCGCAGGCTTCCTTATCGGAAACTTTGCCATGGTCCTTCTGGGCGGCATCATCATCGAGATCGTGTATTTTCAGTTTCTGTATTACGGCCTCAGCCGGCCGCAGTACAAGCTGGCCTTCGGCGGCGCGCTGATCATGCTCGTCTACGCCGTGGCCGTTCTGGTCGTGAGCGCCGTGTTTGAACTCACGAACCGCACCATGAAAAACTCCGGAGGCGAAAAATGAACAAAAGATCCGTAAGCACCGGCGTCATCCTTCTGCTGTTGTTCGCCGTGTTCACCTTCTCCGTGATCAACGTCGACGTAAAGCCCGTCGGCTGTGAGTGCACGGACATCGGCTTCGCGACGGTCAACGAGGCTGTCAACAAGACTGTCGGTGCAAACGAGACGGTCTACAAGCTCTCGAAATATCTCGGTCTGATGACCTGGGGCGTTGTGGCTTTCTTCGGTCTTCTGGGCCTCTCGCAGCTTGTCAACCGCAAGTCGCTTCTCAAGGTTGACCGCGACATCCTGGCCCTCGGCTGCGGCTACGCCGTGATGCTCGCCTGCTATGTTCTCTTCGAAAAACTGATCATCAACTATCGCCCGGCAACCGCCGGCGGCGAGCTCGAGGCTTCCTACCCCTCCTCGCACACGTTGCTGCTTGTCTTTGTGATGGCCACCGCGATCATGCAGCTGTTGCACCGCATGAAGCGCTCGTCGCTTCGCACCGCCCTTGTGGCGGCCTGCATCGCCGTCGCAACCGTCGTCACCCTGGGCCGCCTGATCGGCGGCGTCCACTGGCTCACCGACATCGTCGGCGGTCTCCTGCTGGCTGCAGCCCTCGCCGCCCTCTACGCCGGCTTTGCTTTTCCGACCGCGGCAACTCCGCAGGAAACCCCTACGGAAGACGCCGACGCCTGATCCAAACCAAACAAACACCGAAGGCCTTCCCCGAACAACTCGGGAAAGGCCTTTTTTAATTCCCAACTGCATTTCGCCCCATTGCCGAACGCGCCGTGTTTTCTTTCACCCCATTGCCGAACGCGCCGTGTTTTCTTTCGCCCCATTGCCGAACGCGCGCGAGGATATTCTTTCGGTTCCCGCAACGTCGGTCAACCGCGCACGAGGCAACCGTCTGAGCCGGCCCGCCGGGCCATGGCGAAGACGGTTCCCCTTCCGGAGCGCGACGTGGGCAGCGCGCCGCCATGTTGGGGCGGCGAAACCGTATCGGCAAGGCGGCGCTCCGGACGCCAATCGACAGGGAAGCAAAAACACAGCGGGGCGCACTCCGCCGCAGGAGCCTGTGATGCCGGAACGGTGGCGAAATGCCCATGGCGTTACTCTCGTCGAGGTTTCCCTCGAGCAGACGCACAATCGCCTTCGGAAGCATTGCTACTCTCGCAGGCAATGCCTGCGAGAGGGCTCATCTTAGCGCCCGGGAGAATGAATAAAGGCCGTTCCGAGATGTCTGAGCGCAGCGAGTTTCGACGGAACGGCCTTTCGATATTCGTTTGAAGCGGGCGCTTAGATGCCCCGTGCAGCTGACGAAGGCGATTTGTGCGCTCCCGGCTCGAGGCCCGAAAGCCTCGCCCGATAACCCGGCGGGGCATTTCGCCACCGTTCCGGCGGATTCAGCGTCGGTTGGCGGAGTTCGCCCCTGCTGTGTCCTTTTGGTCCCTACATGGCGTCCCAGAGGGCCTGGTTGATCTCAATCTTCACGCTGTTGACCCATTTTTCGTACTTGGAGTCGAAGTATTCACGGGCCAGCTCCTCGATCTTTGCCTCCGTGGCTGCCCTTGTCTCGGCTTCCTCCCGCTCGGAAACGCAGTAGAAGATGTAGAGGCCGTCCTCCTCCTCGATGATCTCGCTGGTCTCGCCGGTCTTCAGGGCGAAGGCGGCGGAACGGCTCTTGGTGGGAAGGTCGCTTCGGCCCACGGTTATTTCGACTTCGGATGCTTCCGTGACGGTCTTTGCGTAGGTCGCAAAATCCTTGGCCGCCATGGCGTCGGCGCGGATGGACCGGGCCTTCGTCCAGAGGGTGCGCATGTCATCGGAGGTGAAGGGCGTCTTGTTGCCCGCGGAATCCTCGTAGAAGCGGCTTAAGAAAATGTAATCAAACTTCGCGCGCAGCACCTCGGCCTCCGAGTAGGAGGTGTCGGCGTTTAAGGTGATGGTCTGGTAGATCTTCTCTGCGAGAACGTTGTCGCTGTAGATGGAGCGGACCAGCTCCTCGGTGATTCCGTATTTTTTCGCCGTCTCCTCGGTGATGTTGGAGAGATACTGCTGCGTGTAGTCGGTGATGTTTAAGATCTCGTCGTTGCCGAGCTTGACGTCGTATTCGTCGGCCATGGCGCAGACGAGCTTAATGTAGGTGATCTTCTCAAGAAGGCGCTCCTTCATGCACTCGGCGTAGGTTTTGCCGTCGCTGGTGAACTTCAGCTCCCAGATGTCGGGACCGTATAAAGCCTCGACCTCCTCGCGCATGCTCATGAGGTAGACGTTGGCCTCGGCGTAGCTGACTTCAATGTCGCCGATGCGCATGCAGACATCGTTCGTGAAGCCTTCGCTGGAGGGCAGCTCCTTCTTCGGGTCCTTGCTGTCCTTGCCGCAGCCGGACAGCACCGCGGCGAAGAGAACCGCCGCGAGAACCGCTGCCAAAAACCTGTATCGCTTACCAGTCATAGGTACAAACCTCCGTAAACAACATACTCTGCATTTTCCGGTTTTTTCGAAAAATGCTTTTACTCCGCCAGCTTGCCGAGCTCCGTCAGGATCTCCTCCGCCTCGCGGAACATCGCGTTCGTGTCGGCGGACGAGAGGACGTAGGTGAGCGTCGGCGTTGCGCCCGTCTGCACCCGAAGGCGGCGGGGATAGCGCGCAACCAGCGCGGGAAGCTCCTCCACGCGAAGTCGGGCCCGGGCAAACATTGCCATCACCAGAAAGCCGTTCTTCATCGTGAGCTTCTCCACGTAAGCGCGGTGGGCGAGAGCCTTGAGGAAGGCGACGCGGATGAGCAGGTTCACGCACTCCGGCATGTCGCCGAAGCGGTCCGTGAGCTCGTCCTGCATCTCCTCCATATCCTCGGCGGACGCGATGGACGCGATCCGCTTGTACATATCCAGTTTCTGAATCTCGTTGCGGATGTAGGTGGACGGGATGTAGGCGTCCAGCTCCGCATCGATCTGGGTCTCGAAGTCCTCCCGCTCGGGCTCCTCGCCCTTCATCGCGCGGATGGCTTCATTTAACATCTTGCAGTAGAGATCGTAGCCGACGCTGGCAATCTGGCCGTGCTGCTCGGCACCTAAGAGGTTGCCTGCGCCGCGGATCTCCAGGTCGCGAAGCGAAATCTTGTAGCCGGCGCCCAGCTCCGTGTAGTCGCGGATGGCCTTCAGGCGCTTCTCCGCGGTCTCCGTCAGGATCTTGTCGCGGCGGTACATGAGAAATGCGTAGGCGATGCGGTTCGAGCGTCCGACGCGGCCCCGCAGCTGGTACAGCTGGGAGAGGCCTAACATCTCCGCGCCGTCGATGATCATCGTGTTGACATTGCTGATGTCCATGCCGGTCTCCACGATGGTTGTGGAGACGAGCACATCGATCTCGCGGTTGATGAACTTCGTCATGATCTTCTCAAGCTCCCGCTCATCCATCTGCCCGTGGGCGTACGCGATCGTCGCCTCGGGGCAGAGCTCCTGCAGCTTCGCCGCAACGTCCGCGATGCCCTGCACTCTGTTATAAATATAATACACCTGGCCTTCTCTTGCAAGTTCGCGATGAATCGCTTCCCTGGCCATCTCCGGACTGTACTCCATGACAAAGGTCTGGATCGGCTGGCGGTCCTGCGGCGGCTCCTCCAGAATGCTCATGTCGCGGATGCCGATCAGGCTCATGTGAAGCGTGCGCGGGATCGGCGTCGCCGTCAGCGTGAGGGCGTCCACGTCGTTTCGCAGCTGCTTGATCTTCTCCTTGTGGGTGACGCCGAAGCGCTGCTCCTCGTCCACGATCAGAAGCCCCAGGTTTTTGAATTCCACATCCTTGGAGAGGATGCGGTGGGTTCCGATGACGATGTCCACAAGGCCGCGCTTGATGTCCGCCACGGTCTTCGCCTGCTCCGCCTTCGAGCGGAACCGCGAGAGCATGTCCACCCGGCACGGGAAGTCCAGGAGTCTTGCGGAAAATGTATTGTAATGCTGCTGTGCGAGGATGGTGGTCGGCACCAAAACGGCGACCTGCTTGCCGTCGAGAACCGCCTTGAAGGCCGCCCGCAGCGCGATCTCCGTCTTGCCGTAGCCCACGTCGCCGCAGATCAGGCGGTCCATGATGCGGTCGCTCTGCATGTCGCGCTTCGTGTCCGCGATGGCGCGCAGCTGGTCGTCGGTCTCCTCAAACGGGAAGAGCTCCTCGAACTCCTTCTGCCACAGCTTATCCTCGGAAAATGCAAATCCCTTTTTGTTCTGTCGCACCGCGTACAGCCGGATCAGCTCCTCCGCGATGTTGTGCACGCTCTTGCGCACGCGGGTCTTCGTCTTCGTCCACTCCGTGCCGCCTAATTTGTTGATCTTCGGCTTTTTCTCGACCTCCGCGTCCGCGTATTTCTGCAGGACGTCGAGCCCCGTGGCGGGAATGTAGCACACGCCGTCGTCGTAGTCGACCTTCACGTAATCCTTGGTCACGCCGCCGGTGGTGATCTGCGTGAGCCCGCGGTAAATGCCGACGCCGTGGTTTTCGTGGATCACGTAATCGCCGTTGGCAAGTGTCTGATAGTCGAGGGCCTTGCGGTCGCTCTTCTTGCGCACGCTTCTCGCCCGCTCGCGCCCGAAGATGTCGCTCTCCGTGATGACCAGGAAGCGGAAGGACGGATACTCGAAGCCGTTCCGGAGCTTCCCGTAGAGGATCATCACCTCGCGCTCGCCCACAACGCGGTTCGGGTCCTCGGTGTAAAATGCCGTCACCCCGTACTCCGCAAGCTCCTCCGCCAGGTGTTTCGCCCTCGTGTGGGACGGGCATGTGAGAAGCGTCCGGTAGCCCTTGGCGCGGTACGATTTAAGATCCTTCGCAAGGGCCTCCAGGTTCTTTCCGTAAGACGAGATGGCCCGCACGCCGAGGTCGTATTGATGCCGGTACGAGATCATCGGATCCTTGACCAGGAAGGTGCTTAAAGCCACCAGCCGCCGCGCCGCCAGGTCTCCGAAGATGCGGCGGTAATCGCCGATGGCGCGCATCTGGCCCGGAAGAAGGCTGCCCGAATTCAGTCGACCCTCCATGCTCTCGCCGTACTCCTTCACCACAAGCTCCGCAACCTCCTGGGCCTGCGTCGGCTCGTCCAGAAAGACGATGGTGGTTTCCTTCGGCATATATGCGAAAAATGAGACAGTCGTCTTCTTAAAGTAGTCGACAAATGCCCCTAAGTTTACCGTGTCCGGCGCGTAGCGGATGCTCTCCGTGAGCTCGTCCGTCAAGATCCGCAGATGATGCTCCTCATCGTATGCTTTGCGGGAGGCGAGGTCCCTGCAGACCGCCTCCGTGTCCTGGTTCATTTTCCGAAAGCCGGCGTCCCTCTCCTTCTCCGTGAGAAGCAGTTCCATCGCCGGGTAGATCACGACCTCGTCCACCGGCTCGATGGAGCGCTGGCTGGCCGCGTCGAAGACCTTGATGTCGTCGATGTCGTCGCCCCAGTACTCGATGCGGTACGGGTTGTCCTGCGAGATCGGGAAGACGTCCAGGATGCCGCCGCGCACCGCAAATTCACCTGCATTTTCCACCTGCTCGCTGCGGCGATAGCCAAGCTCCGCAAGCTTCTTCGTAAGCTCCGTAAGCTCCATGGCCACATCCCTGCGAACCGTGATCCGCGCCGCCAGAAGCTCCGACAACGGCTGCAGCCGCTCGAGTCCCGCGCGGATGGTGGTCACTACCGTGAGCCGGCCGCCCGTCTCCTGCGCGTCCGCAAGGCGCCGTAAAACCGCCATGCGGGCCCGAAGCGTGGCGTTGCCCTGCACGCCGGCGCTGAAGAAGATCAGGTCCTTGTCCGGCCAGTAGACCGTGTCCGGGTCAAATTCCCGATACTCCTCGTACAGCTCCTTCGCCTTGAGCTCGTCCTCGGCGATCAGCAGCCGGAACGGGTACGCCAGGCCGGCCGCGTAGATGAACTGCGCCTTCTGCACTGCGGTGCAGCCCGTCATCAGAACCGGCGTCTGCCCCCGCTCCAGGTGCTCCGAAAGCGCCTCGAACTCGCGGCAGGAGCGCATCGGCTCCGTATATGTCCGTAAAACCTGTTGCATGTTACTCCTCACCCGTTAAACCGGTTCATGGTTTCCTCGATGCCGTCCGAAAGGAAGCATCGAACCGCTGCCACCGCCCGCTTTAAAGACTCGCGCACCGCCGGCTCCTCCTCCTTCGGAAAATGCGCCAGCACATGGTCGGCCAGATCCCACCCCTCGGGCTTCTCCCCGACGCCGATGCGAAGTCTCGCGAAATCACCGGTTCCGGCGTGGGCGATGATGCTCTTCATGCCGTTGTGGCCGCCCGCGCTTCCCTTTGCACGGATGCGAAGCTTGCCCGTGGGGAGCGAAACCTCGTCGCAGATGACGAGGATGTCCTCCGCGGGCACCTTGTAAAAGTCCATGAGCGCGCGAACGCACTCTCCGCTGTTGTTCATAAATGTCTGGGGCTGCACAAGCTTCACCTTCACGCCCTCGATGGTGCCGGTGCCGGTGATTCCCTTGCACTCCTTTGTCTTCAGGGCGATCCCGCACTCATCCGCCAGTGCCGTCACCGCCGAAAAGCCGATGTTGTGCCGCGTGCCCGCATACTTTGACCCGGGATTGCCGAGTCCGATGATCAATACCATACGACCTGTTGAACCCTCATTTTCCGTAAAATTCTCTGCGCCCGACGTGGCTTTCCGCCCGCGCAGACGCCTCACCAGTTCCCATACACACATACGCTCCCCCTTTTTGCTTAAACCCCGAAGACCTCTCTCGCGATGTCCACCGTCGCCTTCGCGTCCCGGCCGTAGTAATCCGCGCCGATCTCCGCCGCATACTCCGGCGTGAGCACCGCTCCGCCCACAACAACCTTGCAGGAAAGCCCCGCCTCGCGAAGCGCCGCGATGGTGTCGCGCATGCTCGGAAGCGTGGTGGTCATAAGGGCGCTCAGGCCAACCAGCGGCGTACCGGTCTTCTTCGCGGCCTCCACCACCGCCTGGATCTCCACGTCGCGGCCCAGGTCCACCACGGTAAAGCCGTAGTTTTCCAGAAGCACCTTCACGATGTTCTTGCCGATGTCGTGGATGTCGCCCTTCACGGTGGCGAGCACGATGGTGCCCTTGCTCACCGTCTCCGCGCCGCTTGCCCGCATGTGCTCCTTGATCTCGGAAAATGCACCCTGCACCACCGACGCCGATAAAATCAGCTGCGGCAGGAACAACCGCCCGGTCTCAAAGCCCGCGCCCACCGTGTCGAGGGCAGGGATCAGCACGCCGTTGACGATGTCCATGGAGTCCATGGATCCGAGAAGATTTTTCGTAATTTCCGCGCCCTGGGCCGTAAGCCCGCGCACAACCGCATTGTACAGACTCGCCGCGCCGTCGCCGAGCTTTTCGGCGATCTCCCTGTGCATGGTGTCTCCGGCCGGAGCCGCTGCCGCGCTGCCTGTTGCCTGCGCCGCCCCTGCCGTTCCGCCGGCCGCCGCATTTCCCGCGGGCGCCGCCGTCGGCGGAACATAGTTTTTATAGGCCTCCATGTAGGCCAGCGAGTTCTTATCGATGTTCATCAGAAGGCGATACGCGCGAAGCGCTCCCATCATCGCCTCCGAGTTCGGATTCATGATCGGCAGCGTCAGACCGTTCTGCAGCGCCATCGTAAGGAAGGTGGCGTTCACGAGGTCGCGGTTCGGAAGGCCGAAGCTTACGTTGGAAACGCCGAGAACCGCGCCGGTGTGCAGCTTATCATGCACCATGGCCACCGCCTTCAGGGTCTCCGCCACCGCCGCCTGTTCCGCGCTGGCCGTAAGGGTCAGACAGTCGATCTGCAAATTCTCCCTGCGGATGCCTACGGCCTCCGCCCGGGACACGATCTTCTCCGCCACCGCGAAGCGCTCTTCCGCCGTGGGGCCGATGCCCGCCTCGTCGAGAGTGAGGCCGACCACCGCCGCGCCGTATTTTTTCACAAGCGGCAGGATCGAGGCAAGGCTCTTCTCCTCGCCGTTGACGCTGTTCACCAGGGGCTTGCCGTTATAGATGCGAAGGGCTGCCTCCAGCACTTCGGGCTTGTTCGAGTCGATCTGCAGCGGCACGTCCACCACCGCCTGCAGCTCGCGGATCACGCGCACCATCATCTCCGTCTCGTCGATACCCGGAAGGCCTACGTTTACGTCCAGAATCTCGGCGCCCGCCTCCACCTGGGAGATAGCCTGCCCGAGAATGTAATCCATATCGCCGTTCTGGAGCGCCTCCTTGAAGCGCTTCTTGCCCGTGGGGTTGATGCGCTCGCCGATGCAGCGGGGCTCCGAGAACCACACCGCCCGGTTCGCCGAGGCGATACCCGTGGGACGCGTGTCGCGAAGCTTCGTGAGCTCCTCGTAATCCTCCGGCCAGAACTCTTTGTCATCCTCGCTGACCTGCCCGCGCTCCGCCTCCCACTCGCGCACTACGCGCGTCAGCTCGCGGATATACTCGGGCGAGGTTCCGCAGCAGCCGCCCACGACGCGGACGCCGTAGGGAAGCATTTGCCGCATGATCGCGCCGAATTCCTCCGGCGACACGTTATAGGTGTTCGTGGCGGGGTCGGGAAGTCCGGCGTTGGGCTTCACCACGATGGGCAGCTTCGTTGCCGTGTAAAGGCGTTTCACCATCGGCAAAAGCTCTGCCGGTCCCAAGGAACAGTTCACGCCGACACCGTCGATTCCCATGTCGGAAAATGTGAGCGCCATGGCGTCGATGTCCGTTCCCGTGAAAGTGCGGCCGTTGGCCTCAAAACTCATGGTGAGGAACACCGGAACGTCGGCATTTTCCTTCGCCGCCAGCACCGCTGCCTTCGCCTCGTAGAGGTCGCTCATGGTCTCGATGACGATCATGTCCGCATTCTGTCCTGCCCGCACCTCCTCCGCGAAGATGTCGTACGCCTCCTCGAAGGAAAGGTCCCCGAGGGGCGAGAGAAGACGCCCGATGGGGCCGATGTCGAGGGCGACCTTCGCCTCCGGATTTCCGGCCTGCGCCACCGCCTCCCGCGCGTTGGCCACCGCCGCGCCGATCAGCTCCTGCACGGAGTGCCCGGTCTTCGCCATCTTGAGGCGGTTGGCGCCGAAGGTGTTGGCGTACACGACCTGCGATCCGGCCTCGATATAGCGTCTGTGGATCGCCGTCACCGTATCGGGGTGCTCGAGGTTCCACACCTCGGGGACTCCGCCCAGGGGCAGTCCCGCCGCCTGAAGCTCCGTTCCCATGGCACCGTCAAGAATCAATATTTCGGGGTAGTTACTCATGCATTCCCTCCGTCCGACGTCTCTGCGTCAATTGTCTCATTTTCCGATTTGTCCTGTCTTGAAAGGCAGCTCTCGTGGTAAGCGCACCCTGCGCAGGCGCCCGCCGCGCAGGCTCCCACCGGCGCAGAGATCGCGTCGCCGTCCTCGGCTGTCACCTTGCGAAGCTCCTTCGTCATATCCTGCAGACCGATGATCGCCGTGACGGATTTCATCGGGGTGAGCATGTGGCCCTGCGTCGTCGCAAGCCCGATGCGCTTGCCCGCCTCCACCGCCGACAGCAAATCCTCCTGCAGCGCCAGCGGCAGATCGCCGTAGCCGGGCGAGAAGCGCCAGGTCTGACGGTAGAGGGGCATTTTCCCCTGCAGCTCCGACTGCACGTCGTCGCAGATCTGCTCGATGGCTGCTCCGGCCATGGCGTCCGTGAGGAGGGCCTTTGCCATCTCCGTCCGCTGGAGTCTCCGCAAAAGCGTATCCACGCCCGATCCCAGGGTCGCCGCCATGAGGGCAACCTTCGTGCAACCCGTCAAATGCTTCACGATGTCCTTCCCCGTGAGCGTGAGGGCGCACTCCGCGAGCCGCACCTCGGCCTCGCCGCCGCACTCCATGTCGAAAATGCCCACGCTATAGGCCGGGCGGCACGCCTCCCGCAGCGGTTCCTCGCACTCGTGCATCAGCGACAGGATCGTCTCGTCGGGCATTTGTCCGCCGTAGCCCAAGTACCTCGCTGCCTCCTCCATCCGGATCGGTTTTAACTCTACCATACAAGCTCCCTGCTCCCCCGTAAATGCCGGCCTGTCGCGGCCCGGGAGAATCTTTTGCAAACACTCCAACAGCACGCCGAGATCCGGGGACCGGGGCGTGCATGGGATTTTCCTTGTTTCGTTGTTATGTCAAATCCGGCTCAATCCTCGCGGATCAGACCGGGGTTGATCATCGGTGCAACCGCATCGGTGATGCGCTTTGCGACGTACGGATTGTTCATCGTGTAAAGGTGAATGCCGTCAACGCCGCGGGACACCAGATCGATGATCTGGTCGATCGCATAGGCGATACCGCCCTCGCGGACCGCGTCGGGATACGCCTCGTAGCGAGCCATCATACGCGCGAACTTCGACGGGATGCTGGCGCCGCACATGGTGACCATGCGCTCGATGGACGCCTTGCTGGTGCAGGGCATGATGCCCGCCTCGATC
>CACZRV010000003.1 GCA_902783725.1 uncultured Lachnospiraceae bacterium
ACGGTCAGGATACCCTGAGCGGCCTTCATACCGGTGATGTCCTCAGGCGAGGTCTCAAGACGAACGAGAACGACCTTCTCGCCTCTTGCGTTCCATGCCTCAGCGTCGTCAGCGGTAAATACAACCTTACCGCAGGCAGCTCCGGGCGAAGCGCCCAGACCCTTGCCGATCGGCGTAGCTGCCTTCAGTGCCTTCGCATCGAACTGCGGGTGAAGGAGCGTGTCGAGGTTTCTCGGGTCGATCATCGCAACAGCCTCTGCCTCGGTCTTGTGTCCCTCGTCAACGAGGTCGCAGGCGATCTGAAGGGCAGCCTGTGCGGTGCGCTTGCCGTTACGGCACTGGAGCATGTAGAGCTTCTGGTTCTCTACGGTGAACTCCATATCCTGCATGTCATGATAGTGGTTCTCGAGGATGTCACAAACCTTGACGAACTCGGCGTATGCCTCCGGGAACTCCTGCTCCATCTGGGTGATCGGCATAGGAGTACGAACGCCGGCAACTACGTCCTCGCCCTGCGCGTTCTTGAGGAACTCGCCCATGAGCTTCTTCTCGCCCGTTGCGGGGTCACGGGTAAATGCAACACCGGTACCGGACTGCTCGTTCAGGTTACCGAATACCATCGGCATTACGTTGACTGCGGTACCCCAGCTGTAAGGGATATCGTTGTCACGGCGATATACGTTTGCACGAGGGTTGTCCCAGGAACGGAACACGGCCTCGATAGCAAGCTTGAGCTGTACAACCGGATCGGACGGGAAATCCTCACCGAGCTGCTTCTTGTACTCTGCCTTGAACTGCTCGGCAAGTTTCTTGAGATCGGCAGCGTCGAGCTCGATATCGAACTTCACGCCCTTCTCTTCCTTCATCTTGTCGATCAATACCTCAAAATACTTCTTGCCGACTTCCATTACGACGTCCGAGAACATCTGGATGAAACGGCGATACGAGTCATATACAAAACGCTCGAACTTCGGATCCGGGTTGCCGGCAATCATTGCGGCAACAACCTCGTCGTTCAGACCGAGGTTAAGAATCGTGTCCATCATACCGGGCATGGAAGCTCTCGCTCCGGAGCGAACCGAAACAAGCAAAGGATTCTTGAGATCGCCGAACTTCTTGCCGTTGATCTCCTCCATCTTCTTTACGCCTTCCATGGCCTGCGCCATGATTTCGTCGTTAATCTTTCTTCCGTCCTCGTAGTACTGCGTACAAGCTTCCGTGGTGATCGTGAAGCCCTGCGGTACAGGAAGACCGATGTTCGTCATTTCCGCGAGGTTGGCACCCTTGCCGCCGAGCAGATTTCTCATGTCGGCATTACCCTCGGTAAATGCGTATACCCATTTCTTAGCCATATATCTATGACCTCCTCTTGATTTTTCGCTGTCCACAATCCTTCATCCGATCTAAAAAACGCAGCAAGATTTTCCCTTCCCCGTTATCGTAAACACGCAAAAGAAACGCCTGTGGACAGCCGTTGTAGAGATTTTAGCACACGAACCCCTTGTTGGCAAGGATTTTTCGCTTTGAGCGCACTTTTCGTACGCCCTCACGAAAACCTTGTCCGCGCTGTCCGATTAGTTGTCAATATGCACACAAAAAGCGCCCTCCGGACATGCCGGAGAGCGCCTGTTTTCTCTTGTTTTCACAATCAGCGGAAAATCAGCGATACGAACTATTCGCGGTCGGCGGAAAACCGGCCGTAGAAACTTTTCGCGATCAGCGGAAAATAAGCGGCAGGAACTCGTGGATACAGCGTCTCCACACGGTCCAGTCGTGGCCGCCGGGGTAGGTGCTGCGGATCATGTTGAGGTTCTTATCCGCCAGGAATGCATCGTCCGCATCGAAGGCGTTAAAGTACTGGTCTTCGGTGCCCATGGCGCGGTAGAATACGCGGTAGGTCTCCTTGAATTTCTCCGCATCATCCAGAATGTCGAGCCAGGGCTGCGGCATGTTGCCCCAAGGCGCGCGCAGGAAGCCGCTGAAGAGTCCCGCGTAGCCGAACAGATCCGGGTTCGACAGCGTCGTGATGCTGGTCTGGAAACTTCCCATGGAAAGTCCTGCCATGGCGCGGTTCCACTTGTCCGCAAGGACGTTGTAGCGACTCTCGATGTAGGGGATGATGTCCTTGAGGAAGACGTCGAGGAATACCATGCGCGTCATCGGGCTCTTCTCGGCGGGCTCCATCAGCTGCGTCATTCCGCAGCACATAACAATGAGCATCTCCTTCATCTCGCCCTTGTCGAGAAGCTGGTCGGCGATGCGGCCCACATGCCCCTGGAAGGTCCAGCCGATCTCGTTCTCGCCGTAACCGTGCTGCAGATAGAGCACGGGGTATTTCTTGTTCGGGTCGTACTTCGGCGGCGTGTAGACAAGGCATATCTCGTGCTTGCCGGTCACCGAAGACTTCACATAGTGGCGCGTTACAGCGCCGTGGGGAATGTCCGTGAGGCCGTCCCAGGTGATGTCCTCGACCGGAATGTCCATAAAATTCATCGGTCTGCAGCAGCCGTAGCCGATGGG
>CACZRV010000004.1 GCA_902783725.1 uncultured Lachnospiraceae bacterium
CCCACGCAGCGGTCAACCGGCATCATCTACGTGGGAAACGACACGCGGTAAGCTTTGCCCGCGCGGGCGTATCATGAAGCTACCAAGCCTGCGGGCCCGATCATCGGCGCGCAGAGGAGGGAACGGGCGCAAGCCGGATAGGTGATCTGTAATGGGAGAAACCGTAATGGCGAGGCATTCGGACAGGGGTTCGACTCCCCTCAGGTCCATGGTGACAAAGAGCGTCTTTCACAGGCGCTTTTTTCTTATAATTTGACGTAAATGATATTGACATTATGAAATTTTTGTGATAGAATTCTTCTAAAGTTCGGAAAATGAATATCGAACTTTAATCAACATATGCAGGAGGGGTATTATGATTTGTCCGAAGTGTGGTGCCATTTTGCGTGATGGCGCGAGTCGTTGCTTTGATTGCGGGACCAGTTTCAATCAGTCAGCCGACAATGACATGAGTTCCCTGAAGGGGGTCTTCAATGTCGATACCAGTGTGAAGGAGCAGGTTTACAACCGCAGACGTTTCGCGCGAGAACCGCTCGGCAGGTTCAGAACATGTCAGATTCTCATGTTGATCGGATATGTGTTGCTCATCGCTTTGTTGATATATATGATCTCCGTGATCAAAGGGGCATTCATCGGCGATGACATCAGCACGGATAATCTGAATTCGCTTAACACATTTGCCACGATCATTGCACTGGGTGTCATAGTTGTCGCGATCGTGTCGATCATGGCTCTGTCCAAGTTGCGGGACTGCAATTACAGTTTTGATCTCGCGTTTAAGTTCCTGATCGCACGTATTGTGTACCAGATTGTATATAATCTCATCGATGACAATATCAGCAGCACCGGTCTTTTGTTGGTACTCACCATTGTCAAAATGGTCATCGGAATGTTTTATGTATACTATTTCTGTCAGGGTGCGGCCGAGTTGTGCATGCCGGAGGCTCCGCAGATCGCAAAACGATGGAATATGGTTTGGAAGGTCGTCCTCGGGGTTCAGGTTGTTGCAGCATTTTACAGCATTTACCTCGTGATCAGGATCAACGGCCTCACGTCGAATCTTTCGGACTACCAGTCGTTAGTTGATGCGGTGGTGGATGCGTTGACGTTTTTGCAGCGTATTGTTATCGCCGCGACATTGGTCGATGTCGTCATATCGCTGGTCATGGTGAAGTTTACCGGAGATACCATCGAAGTTCTGAATACGATTTCCGAGCCGGAGTCGCAGCAGAATGATCAAAGCGCGCTGTTCTGATCTCGGACAGCCGGGAATACCGAAAATACAAGGGAATCGCCTCCCGCAGGCGGTTCCCTTTCTTTTGGGAAAATGCTTGAGAAATCGGGCCAGACATGATACAATAAATTAACTGTGGGCATGCGGAAAATGATTGACAGTCGGGAGACGTAGCGGATGAAGGAAGAGAACGGAAAAAAGCCGGAGCACAGTGCGGAAAATGTCGGTGTCCGGATCAACAAGTACTTAAGCGAAGCGGGCATTTGCTCGCGCCGTGAGGCCGATCGACTGGTGGAGGAAGGCAAGGTCACCATCAACGGTGCGGTTGCAAAAACCGGAGACCGGGTCATGCCCGGGCAGAAGGTGGTTGTGGCGGGACAGCGGGCCGTGAAGGAGCAGGAGGACATTCTGCTGGCGTGCTACAAGCCCAAGGGCATCGAGTGCACCTCGGACCGGAGCAACCCGGACAACATCATCGATTTCTTAAACTACGGAAAACGCATATATACCATCGGACGGCTGGACAAAAACTCCAGCGGTCTGATCCTGCTCACTAACAACGGGGACCTTGCATACCGCATCGCAAAGGCCGGCGAGCGGCATGAGAAAGAGTACGTGGTCGCGGTGGACAAGCCGATCACAGAGGAGTTTCTGCAGGGGATGGCAAAGGGCGTTCCCATGCTCGGAAAGGTGACGGCTCCCGCGAAGATCCGCAGGACCGGGGAAACCACCTTTGACATTATCCTGATTCAGGGCTTAAACCGCCAGATCCGCCGGATGTGCGAGTATTTCGGCTACCGTGTGCGGTACTTAAAGAGAGTCCGGGTGATGAACATTTCCCTCGGCAATCTGGCGAGGGGCAAATACCGTGAGGTCACGCCCGAGGAGAGAAGAGAATTGTACCGGCTGTTGAAAGAGGATTGACCGCCGGCGGACGACGCAATACAGGAAGAGGACGGATTACCATATGGACAAACTGGACAGAATTCGCGAACTGGTCAGAATTCTGGATCGCGCGGCGTACGTGTACGAGCAGGAAGACCGCGAGATCATGAGCAACCATGAGTACGATGCTCTCTATGACGAGCTTCGCGCGCTGGAGGAGGAGACGGGGTTCGTGCTCGCCAATTCCCCGACCCAGCGGGCCGGCTACGAGGTGCTCTCGGAGCTTCCGAAGGAGCGCCACGAATCGCCGATGCTCTCTTTGGACAAAACCAAAGAGGTGGAGGCGCTTGCCGACTTTTTAGGGGAGCATGAGGGCATGCTCTCGTGGAAAATGGACGGTCTCACCATCGTTTTGACGTACCGCGGCGGCGAACTGGTCAAAGCCGTCACCAGAGGAAACGGCGAGATCGGTGAGGTCATCACGAACAACGCCAAAGTGTTTAAGAATATTCCGCTGCGTATCGCTTTTACGGGGGAGCTCGTGCTCCGTGGCGAGGCAGTGATCCGATACAGTGATTTCGAGGAGATCAACGCACGCATCGAGCGCGACGAGGACCGGTACAAAAACCCGCGCAACCTCTGCAGCGGCACGGTACGGCAGTTGAACAACGAGATTACGGCGCAGAGAAGCGTGTACTGCTTCCCGTTTACGCTCATCTCCATGGACGGCGAGGCGGGATTTGCCACGCGGCATGAACAGATGGAGTACCTTGCGAGCCTCGGCTTCACGCCGGTGGAGTACCGCATGGTTACGAAGGAGACCATCGCGGACGACGTCAAATGGTTCGCCGGCCGCATCGAGAAGAATGATTTTCCGTCGGACGGGCTTGTGCTTTGTTACGACGATATCGCATACGGCAATTCCTTAGGGCGCACCGCGAAGTTCCCAAGGGACGCCATCGCATTTAAGTGGCGCGACGAGATCCGGCAGACAACTTTGCTATCCATCGAGTGGAGCCCGTCCCGCACGGGACTGCTCAATCCGGTAGCCATCTTTGCGCCGGTGGAGCTTGAGGGCACCACGGTGCAGCGGGCGAGCGTTCACAACGTAAGCATCGTCGAGGAGCTGGCTCTTGGCATCGGCGATACCATCGATGTCTACAAGGCAAACATGATCATCCCGCAGATTTCCGAGAACCACACCAGAAGCGGCAACACCGCCGTGACGGACGGGATGCCGGGCGTTACGGGGAACGCAGGGCTTCACAGTTGTAACTGCAATGTGCCGGACGTCTGTCCGGTGTGCGGCGGTCCCACGGAAGTGCGAATGTTGAATGAGGCGAAGACGCTTTACTGCACGAATCCGGACTGCACGGCCAAGAAGGTCGGCATGTTCGAGCACATGGTACAGCGCGACGCTCTGAATATCGAGGGCCTGTCGGAGGCGACACTTGAGAAGTTCATCGGCCTCGGCATCGTGCATGAGCCGGCGGATCTGTTCCGCCTCGCGGCCCACAGAGATGTCCTCACAAAGACCGAGGGCTTCGGCGACAAATCCTTTGAAAACCTTCTTGCAGCCTGCGAGAAGGCGCGGACCGTGTCCATGCCGAAGTTTTTGTACAGCCTCGGCATTCCGGGAATCGGACTTGCGAATGCAAAGCTCATCTGTCGCGAGTATGCGTACGACTGGAACAGAATCGTCGGCGCAAGTGCGGAAGAGCTTCGGGGAGTCGATCGGCTGGGAGATGTCCTTGCCGGAAACTTCACCCGTTTTATGGCGGATGAGAAGAACCGCGCAATGATTAACGACCTGCTTTCGGAGATTACGTTTGAGGCGGTTGAGCAGACGAAGGAATCGGCGATCACCGGGAAGACGTTCGTAATCACCGGAAGTGTGACGCATTTTCCGAACAGAGACGCCGTGAAAGAGTACATCGAGAGCTTCGGCGGGAAGGTGGCCGGTTCGGTGTCCGCGAAGACGGACTACCTGATCAACAACGATACGACGAGTAATTCGACGAAAAATAAAAAAGCCAAAGAGCTCGGGGTTCCGATCATTTCGGAGGAGGAATTCCTGGCGCTCGCCGGCGAATAGAAAGAATCTTACCGCAGGATTTGCGGGGAGAAACGGAGGCGAAAAAGCATGCCGATTAAGGTAGCAAACGATCTGCCGGCACGGAAGCTGCTGGTGGAGGAAAACATTTTCGTAATGGATGAAAACCGCGCGACGACACAG
>CACZRV010000005.1 GCA_902783725.1 uncultured Lachnospiraceae bacterium
GGGGCTTTTGACCGGGAAGGATATCATCGAACAGCTGTCGGGCCGCGAGATTCGCGGCAAGCTGATTTTGCCGGAGAATCTGCTCCGCAGCGGAGAGGACGTCCTGCTTGATGACAAGACGGTCGCGGATATTGAAAATGCTTTACAAACACGGGTGCGTATAGTAAAATCTGAAGGATATGATTTTGTGGAATCGCTCGTGGAAGAAGGGAATGAAGAACAGTTATGAGCAAGCCGATTGTGGCGATCGTAGGTCGCCCGAATGTAGGAAAATCGACTCTTTTCAACGCGATCGCGGGTGAGCAGATCAGCATCGTGCAGGACAACCCCGGTGTCACCAGAGACCGGATCTATGCCGACGCGACCTGGCTTTCCCACGCGTTTACCATGGTGGATACCGGCGGTATCGAGCCGGACACGAAGGACGCCATGCTTCGGCACATGCGCGAGCAGGCGGAGATCGCCATCGCCTCGGCGGACGTCATCGTGTTCGTGACGGATGTCCGCGAGGGTCTGGTGGACTCGGACGGAAAGGTCGCGGACATGCTGCGCCGCTCCGGCAAGCCCGTGGTTTTGTGTGTCAACAAGGTGGACAGCTTCAACAAATACGAGGCTGACGTCTATGAATTTTACAATCTGGGGATCGGCGATCCGATCCCGGTTTCCGCGTCCTCGCGGCTCGGCTTCGGCGAGCTTTTGGACGAGGTGGTGAAGCATTTTCCGGAGAGTGCCGCAGGCGAAGCGGAGGACACGCGACCGAAGGTGGCCATCGTCGGAAAGCCCAACGTCGGCAAATCCTCCATCGTCAACCGCCTGCTGGGCGAGAACCGCGTGATCGTCTCGGACATCGCGGGAACGACGCGGGATGCCATTGACACGGAGGTAACGTATAATCATAAAGAGTACGTCTTCATCGACACCGCCGGTCTGCGCCGCAAAGCGCGCATCACCGAGGAGATCGAGCGCTACAGCGTGATCCGCACGGTTGCGGCCGTGGAGCGCTGTGACGTCGCCGTCGTCGTGATCGACGCCACCGAGGGCGTGACCGAGCAGGATGCGAAGATCGCCGGAATCGCCCATGAGCGCGGCAAGGGCATCATCATTGCCGTCAACAAATGGGACGCCATCGAGAAGGATGACAAGACCATCTACGAGCACAGAAACCGCATCCGCGAGATCCTCTCGTTCATTCCGTATGCGGATATCGTGTTCATCTCCGCGCTTTCGGGACAGCGTCTTCCGAAGCTGTTCGAGGAGATCGAGAAGGTCATCGAAAACCAGAACAAGCGCATCGGAACGGGCGTTCTCAACGAGATCATGATGGAGGCCACCGTGCTGCAGCAGCCGCCGTCGGACAAAGGACGCCGCCTGAAGCTGTTTTACATCACGCAGGTTGCGGTGAAGCCGCCGACCTTCGTGATCTTCGTGAACGACAAGGAACTGATGCATTTTTCGTACACGCGTTACATCGAGAACAAGATCCGCGAGGCCTTCGGCTTCGAGGGCACATCGTTGAAGTTTATCATCCGTCAGCGCGACGAAGAAAAGAAATAATACAAGTTTTGCAAGGAGGGATCGGTCATGGTGATCAAGGCATTGATCTGCCTGCTGGTCGGGTATTTCTGCGGTAATCTGCAGACTGCATTTTTCGTCGGAAAGGCGCACGGAATCGATATCCGCCGCTACGGAAGCGGCAACGCGGGCACCACAAACGCCATGCGGACGCTCGGTAAAAAGAGCGGAAGCCTCGTGTTTATCGGGGATCTTTTGAAGGTTTTGATCCCGGGAATGATCCTTCGGTTCGTGATCTTCCCCGGAGAGCCCTATGTGATCCTTTTGTGTGAGATACTGGGCTTCGGCGCCGTGATCGGCCATTGCTTCCCGTTCTGGATGCAGTTCAGGGGCGGCAAGGGAATCGCCGTGACGGCGGGCGCGATGCTCTGCGTCGACTGGAGACTGGCGGCATTTACCGTAGCATTCGCGTTGATCGTATATCTCACGAAGTACGTCTCTTTGGGATCGCTTTTCGTGGTCGTTTTATTCCCGACCTACATGGCGATCGTCTACCGCGGACACCGCTACTACGGGTGGATGGTTGCGGTTGCATTGTTATACACGATATCCGGTATCTATATGCATCGGGCGAACATCAAACGCCTGTTGAACGGTACGGAAAATAAAATCGGCCACCATGTGAAGGTGGAGCCGGAGTCTGTTTCTGGTACGGAATCCGAGCAAGAGAATCAGGAGGTTGGCAGCAATGAGTAAGATCAGTGTGCTCGGCGCGGGAACGTGGGGAACCGCACTCGCAATCGAGCTGGCAAACAAGGGACAGCAGGTGACGCTGTGGTCCGCGGTGGAGCGGGAGATCGCTGCGCTGGCGGCGGACCGGACGCATGTCACGAATCTTCCCGGTGCAACGCTTCCCGCATCGATCCGTCTGACCACGGACCTTGCGGACGCCTGTGATGACGAGGAGATTCTGGTTTGCGCCGTGGCTTCGCCCTACGTCCGTGAGACGGCTGCAAAGATGAAGAAGTATGTTCACGAGGGACAGATTATCGTCAACGTGAGCAAGGGCATCGAGGAGAAGACGCTTCTCACGATGACACAGATCATCGGAGAGGAGATTCCGGGAGCGCGTCTCGCGGTTTTGTCCGGACCGAGCCATGCGGAGGAGGTCAGCCGCAACATTCCCACGGCGGTGGTTGTGGGTGCGGAGGATCCCGAGGTTGCCAAGATCGTTCAGGAAGCATTTTTCGCCGACATGTTCCGCGTTTATACCAGCGATGACGTGCTCGGCATCGAGCTCGGCGGATCGCTTAAGAATGTCATCGCACTGGCCGCCGGTATGGTGGACGGCCTTGCATACGGCGACAACACGAAGGCTGCCTTGATGACCCGCGGTATCGCGGAGATCAGCCGTCTGGGTGCGAAGATGGGCGGCAAGGAATCGACGTTCTACGGCCTCTCGGGTATCGGCGATCTGATCGTTACATGCACGAGTAATCACAGCCGAAACCACAATGCGGGATACCTCATCGGTCAGGGCAAATCCACCGAGGAGGCGCTTGCAGAGGTCGGTCAGGTCGTGGAGGGCGTCAACTGCGCGAAAGCTGCACTGGCACTCGGCAAGAAGTATAAGGTGGGCCTCCCGATCGTGGAGGAGATCAACGATGTTTTGTTCCATGGTGAGTCGGTACGCGACTCCGTGATGGATCTATTACGCAGAAATCCCACGGAGGAGTACCAGGGCACCAAGAGGTAATCAACATGGTCAAACGGTACATTCTGGAAATCGAGATTGCGGTTATCGTCGTCCTGATCCTTCTTTTGTGCCTGCGCTTCCAGAAGAAGGCGGAGCGCAACGAGGCTCTCCTGGAAGGGGAGCACCGCGTGGCGGAGATCGGCGCGGACGGCACGATCTATGCCGGCGACGGAAGGGTTTACATGCCGGGCGGCGGGCAGGGAACGCCTACGCCCACAGAGGAACCGGGCACGCCGACTCCGACGCCCATGTCGGAGGAGGAGGCCAGATTTGCTGCGCTCTCGGACGCCGATAAGGAGATGTACCAGAAGGCAAAGACGCCGGTGATCCCCGACGGAATTGCATTTGCCAATGTTGAGGAGTCCTTGAGTATCCGGGAGAAGGCCAGCGCCTCCTCCAAGCAGGTGGGGACGCTCTATCCGAACAACTATTGTATCGTCGAGTCGGTGGACGGCGAGTGGGCGAAGATTACGTCCGGAACGGTCAAGGGATATTGCCGCGCAAGCTATCTCGTAACCGGCGCGGAGGCGGTCCGCTATGCGCAGGAGACCATGGTCTGCCGCGCCGTGACGAAGTCCGGCGTGAATGTGCGTTCGGCGCCGACGACGAAGGAAAATAACAAGGTCAAGTCCGTCTCCAAGGGCACTGTGTTCTCTGTCATCGAGCCGGTGGTGTTCTCGGACGGAGACACCGAAGTTCCGCTGTTTTGCAAGGTGCAGAACGGCGACCAGGTGGCGTATGTGGCCTTGAGTTATGTGACAGTGGAATATACCTGGACAGCGGCGAAAGCCGTCAAATAAGACGGCCGGTCTGTCCTTGCAGAAACGGAGTATAGGTATGAGTTATGAGCTGATTTGGCTGAAGAGAGTGCCGCTTCCGGCGGACACGGCGATCCATTCCGTCGATGACGCAATCGAGGCGGAGCTTTCGGTGCTTCGCTCGCTTTCGGAGTCCATCGTGTGGTCCTACATGGTGACCGAATCGCTGCCGGAGGAAGGCTATGAGCTGATCGTAGGCGAGGGGAAAGCGGATATCCTGGGCGGTTCGAAGGCGGGCGTATTATATGCGATCTTCGATGCGCAGAGGCAGTTGCTGCTCACTGACACGGTGGTTTCCGTGTCGGAGCGTCCCGCTGCGCCGCTTCGCATGATGAATCACTGGGACAATGCGGACGGTTCGATCGAGAGAGGCTACGCCGGAAGATCCTTCTTCTTCCGGGATGGGGAGCTTCTTCTTGACGACCGCACTTTCTTTTACGCGCGCCTGTGCGCGAGCGTGGGAATCAACGCGGTGGTGATCAACAACGTAAACGTCAAGGGCGATGCCACCTGGCTGATCACGGACCGGTATCTGAGCCGCTTAAAGGAGCTTTCGGACATCTTCGCGTCCTACGGCGTGAAGCTGTTTTTGTGTGTGAATTTTGCGGCGACCATCGAGATCGGAGGTCTCGCAACGTCGGATCCGCTGGACCCCGAGGTCGCGGATTTCTGGAAGAAGATCACTTCCCATGTGTACGAGGTGATCCCCGGCTTCGGCGGATTCCTCGTAAAGGCGGATTCCGAAGGGCGTCCCGGCCCGTATACCTACGGCCGCACCCAGGCGGACGGAGCGAACATGCTCGCCCGCGCGCTGGCACCCTTCGGCGGAAAATTGATCTGGAGATGCTTTGTTTACAACTGCGCGCAGGACTGGAGAGATGTGACCCTCGACCGTGCCTGTGCAGCGTATGATACCTTTAAGCCGCTGGACGGCGCCTTCGATGACAATGTCATTTTGCAGGTGAAAAACGGCCCGGTGGATTTTCAGGTCGGAGAGCCGGTGTCGCCTTTGTTCTGCGGCATGAAGAACACCAATCTCATGCTGGAGGTGCAGGCGGCACAGGAGTATACCGGCCAGCAGAAGCATGTATGCTTCCTGGTGCCGATGTGGAAAAATGTGCTCCGGTTCCACACCTGCTCTTACGAGAAGGCCGACCGCGTGTCGGATATCGTGTGCGGTGCGCATCGCCCCGGCGGAAACTGCGGTATGGCTGCGGTGACGAACACGGGAGATGATGACAACTGGACCGGCTCGGACCTTGCGGCAGCGAACTGGTACGGCTTCGGCCGTCTGGCGTGGAAGCCGCAGCTCTCCTCGGAGGAGATCGCAACCGAGTGGGCGGGACTTACTTTCGGCACGGACAATGCGGTGCGCAGTATCCTCGTCAAGGTGCTGCTCGCTTCCTACAACATTTACGCCAAATACACCGCGCCCTTAGGCATCGGCTGGATGTGCAATCCGAACCACCATTACGGGCCGAACGTGGACGGCTACGAGTATGACCGCTGGGGCACTTACCACCGCGCATCCTGCAAGGCCATCGGCGTTGACCGCACGAAGACCGGAACCGGCTACTCGAGACAGTATTCGGAGCCTCTGGCGGATCTTTTTGACAATCCCGAGACAACGCCGGAGGAGTGGCTTTTGTTCTTCCACAGACTTCCGTACACTTACCGGATGAAGGGCGGCGAGACGCTCATTCAGCACATCTACGACACGCATTTTGAGGGTGTCGAGGAGCTTCGCTCGCTGATCGAGTCCGTGGTGACCGTGCAGGGAGCAATTCCGGAGAAGGAATACACCCGCATTATGGAGCGCTTCGCGATGCAGCTGGCAAACGCCAAGGAGTGGCGCGACCGCATCAATACGTATTTCTGCCGCATGAGCGGGATCGGCGATGCGAAGAGAAGAAAGATCTACGCCGTCTCCGAGGATGAGATCACCTACCCCGAGGATGCGGAGTAGGAACAGGACATTTTGAACGATCGGCCTTCGGGCTATGAATCGAATACACGCAGACAAGACAAGGAGAAACAAAGGTTATGGAAATGACTTTGCGTTGGTACGGCAAGGACATGGACAGCGTTACGCTGGAGCAGATCCGGCAGATTCCCGGCGTTACGGGAGTCATCTCGTCGCTTCACAAAGTGCCGGCGGGAGAGGCCTGGACGTACGAGCAGGTTAAGGAACTGAAAGACGAGGTGGAGGCGGCAGGGCTTTCCCTCACGGGTATCGAGAGCATCAACGTGCACGAGGATATCAAGCTCGGCGCGCCCACGAGAGACATGTACATCGAGAATTATTGCAAGTCTCTGGAAGCGGTGGGACAAAACGACATTCACCTGGTATGCTATAACTTCATGCCGATCTTCGACTGGACGAGAACGGATCTCGCGCAGCCTTTGCCGGACGGCTCGACGGCGCTTGCATACGACTCGAACCTCATCGACGGCATTGACCCCAACACCATGTTCGAGCGCATGGAGAAGGCCAGCGGCGGCTACATTCTTCCCGGCTGGGAGCCGAACCGCAAGGACGAGATCAAGGAGCTGTTTGAGCGCTACAAGGGTGTGACGGCCGAGGATCTCATGAACAACTTCAAGTATTTCCTCGACGGCATCATGCCGACCTGCGAAAAATACAGGATCAAGATGGCGGTACATCCCGACGATCCCGCGTGGAGCGTCTTCGGACTGCCGCGCATCGTCACCAGCGAGAAGGCTTTGGAGAAGATCGCTTCCCTCAACCCTTCAATCTACAACGGTTTCACACTTTGTACGGGATCTCTCGGTTCCAACCTTGAGAATGATCTTCCCCACGTGATCCGCAACAAGACCATCGCACCGCGGATTCATTTTGCGCATCTTCGCAACATCAAATTCGAGGCGCCCGGGGTGTTCCACGAGAGCAGCCACCTCTCCTCGGACGGTCAGTTCGACATGTACGAGATCGTGAAGGCGCTGCAGGAGGTCGGCTTCGACGGCGTGATCCGTCCCGACCACGGACGTATGATCTGGGGCGAGGTTGCAAGACCGGGCTATGGTCTGTATGACCGCGCGCTGGGCGTTGCTTACCTCAACGGTCTCTGGGAGGCTATCGACAAGAGCGGAGCAGCCCGCAAGTAAAGCCGCACAACAATTTTTGGTATGAATACAGGAGCAAACGAAAAATGAAATTGATCGATATCGTGAAGCCCGAAAACCGGGCTTCGTGGGAAGCAAAGGGCTATGCGCTTCCGCAGTACGACCGCGAGGCAATGATCGCGCGGACAAAGGCAAATCCCACATGGGTGCACTTCGGTGCAGGCAACATTTTCCGCGCCTTTCCGGCGGCGGTTTTGGAGGGAATGCTCAACCGCGGCGAGGCCGACACGGGCGTGATCGTTGCGGAAGGCTTTGACTATGACATCATCGACATGGCGTACCGGCCCTACGATGATCTGAGCCTTCTTGTGGTTTTGAAGGCCGACGGAAGCATCGAAAAGCGCGTGGTCGGAAGCGTGGCGGAGAGCCTTAAGGCCGATCCCGCAAGCGAAGATTTCGACCGCCTTGCGGAAATCTTCCGCAATCCGTCCCTTCAGATGGTGACCTTCACCATCACC
>CACZRV010000006.1 GCA_902783725.1 uncultured Lachnospiraceae bacterium
ACGGTGGGGTCGATGTCGTTCCAGTCGCCCTCGTCCACCAGCGGATGCCCGATGTCCGTAAAAGGCCCCTCGGGCTTGTCCGAAACACCAACGGCGATGGCCATGCCGCCGCCCGTTTTGTGCACCGGGCAGTAAAGGTAGAATCGGCCGTTTCGCTCGATGCACTGCGGCGCCCACGCGCGGTCGTCCGCCCACTCGATATCGTCGAGGCTGAAGATCTTGCCGTGGTCCGTCCAGTTCACCATGTCTTTTGTGGAGTAGCATCTCCAGTCAAACATCGTATAAAAATTGTTGATGAGCTCATCCTCATCGTGCGTTGTGTAGAGATACAACGTGTCCCCGTACACCATCGGCGCCGGATCGGCCGTGTATATGGACGTGATGATCGGGTTCTTACTTCTTTTTCCCATTTTCCCAAACCTCACAATCTTATAATTTCTCGGAATACGAGTTTACTTTCTGCGTCTTGTGCGAAAAATTCTGCAGCTTTACGCCGTACGTCGTGATCACTTCACTGTAGTGGTCAAGTTGCTTCTGATTAAGCTTCCCGGCCGCCTTCAGCTCCTCGTAGCGCGCCTTCAGCTCCTCCAGGTCCTCCTTCGTCGCGTCGCGGTAATTATTTTCCGCATTCAGGCGAAGTCTCAGAAGAATCTTCTCAAGATCCGGAAGCGTCTCCCGCTTGAAAAATGAAAACATAGCATTTACCTCCGTAATTTGCCGCCGAAAAGTGCCAACGCCAGCGCCGACGCCGGCCAAATGACCATCGTGATGAAGGACGCCCAGCCCGGCGTGAGCGAGTCGCCGAGGCTTTTGTTAACCATCATGGACAGAATGCACGCAACTACGAGCCCGAGGGCACCGGCGATGTGCAAAACCTCGCGAAGCGTCTTGCAGAGCCAGGGATTTTCCTCGGCAGAGATGTAGTTGTCCCGAAGGAGCAAAAACCACAAGCCCGCCAAAGCTCCCGCAAAGAGAACAAATCCGCCGAGATAACACACGACATTGTACTGATACACTGCTCCGGGGAACAGAAGTGCTCCTGCCGAAAAATCCGAAATTTTCTTCAGTTTGAGGGTCTGAATGTCCCCCGCAAAAAATCCAACCACATCCAGGATCGCCCAGAACAAAAGCGTCGCGATCACGCCCCACCACGGGCGCACCGGTTTCTTCGCATCGTCCATACTCACTCCTCCTTCGGCTCGCCGAGCCGGTCTTTGATGGCCTGCAGCTCATGCTCCAGAGCAATCGCCTTCTTCGCCTCCTTGGAGATCGTCTCGATCGCCTCATCCTGCCTGCGGTCGATGTCCCGCTGCGACACCGCCGGCGACCGCTTCGCGCGCACGCGCGAGATGATCTTGTAGAAGATCAGCGCGATGATATAAAGCACCGCCAGCATTCCGAACACCGCCAGCGCCGCGAAAAATGCAAAAAACGCCGGATATCTCGTAAACAGATCCATGCAAAAGTCGTACATACTCCCTCTCCTCTCAAGGTCAACCATCGACCGTCAATACTCATAGATCGATTATAACACAAAACAACGCAAAAAAACACCGCCGCCCGAAGGCGGCGGCAGTTTTATTCCGAAAAATCATTTACTTGAAAGAAAGTTTGACATATGACGAGAATGCATTGATGCCTTTGCCGTAAATATACTCTTCCCAGCAGATAAACTCTCTGTTTCCTGTAGAAGATACTTCCAGGAAATGCTTGTCAGGGATATCCGGATTTTCATAGATTCCGGTAACAACAAAGTAGTGAGAAGAAGCCCAACCATCCCGTTTTAATGTGTTTCCAGCCAAGTGGTAGAAGCTTAATTGAGCCTCGCTGCGTCTGTAGAAAGCCATGATAACCGGAAGATTTTGGTCAAGCATGTTTTTAATGTCTGTATAAGTTACTCCGGAAAAACCCTTCCATGAAGCTGAACATCCTTCCAGCTTTCTTTCCAGGAACCGACGAATGGAAACAGGCCCGTCACCGCCTGAGAGATTTCTTTCAATCCAATCCATTTTTCCACCGGAATTCTTAATGTAATCGAGGAGCTCTTCCTTTACCCTTTCCACCGAGTTTGTATAGCAGTTATCATCCAGATAAAGGTATGTATTAATTGCAGCAAAAATACCGCATGACCCCTCGAACAAGTCTTTCATCTCCTGCGCGAAATACTGTTTAATCTTAGCTGAAGTACTATCCTTGAACTCCTCATCTATGATACGGAATGCATCAATCGATCGCTGCTCTTCCAAGCCCTCGCCAATTACAACCCAGGTCAGGTTTTTCCCAAGGAGAGTCACTACCGCTTCATAACGGCCGGTAGGAAGCTTTTGTCTCATCCATGTTATAAGCTGTTGATCCGTTTGCAACTTTTGGTAAAGCGATCCTTCGATAGTAGGATACTTGGATTCATACAGTGCCCACTGCAATTCCCAGCAATCAGAAAAAAGATTCGGATCGGAAAAATAGTACTGATCGAAGCCGAAAACGTTTCGACCGGTCATTGTCCCATCTGCTGTATCGGAAGCAATAAACGATTCATGCTTCAATCCGCTCACGCGCTGATATCCCGTAAAGTCATGGTCGACAGGTGAACTGTCCGGCCCGCCATCGAAGATACTATAAAGCACAATGTCCTGAGTAATTACATGGGATGATCCTCTCGCCCAGCAGTCATCCTCATGATCTACCTGGACCCAACCAACCAAAGATGCACCGGGAGTGTTGATATATGGACCGGGCATTACTACAGACTCACCATACCCGACCGTATCGCGCCATACAAAACCGTCGCCGTAGGTAAAGTGATACTCCACAGTGCATGTCTTCTTTTCCCATACCGCATACAGTATGACCGTTTTCTTTGCGGTATACTGATCTCCGGGATGGTAAACAACCTTGGTCGCGGCGGACGCGGTGTCCCAGCCCTTGAAAATATAACCGGGCTTCTGCGGAACCTCCGTGTTCACATACACATTCGTAAAATACTTGTAAGTTTTGGCCGCAAACAGATCCGGCTGAGAAACGGTTCCGCCTTTAAGATTGTAACTAACCTTAAACTTCTTTTCTTTCCAAACCGCAATAAGGGTCAACCGGGCATCGGCACTGTATTTTGCGCCGGGTTGATAATCCGCCTGTGACTTTGTGATTCCCCAGCCCTTAAAATCATAGCCGTCCCGGGTAGGCGTTGCGGAGGAAAGAGTAATGTCAACCCCTGCCGACTTATACTGGTTTCCCGGAATATTCTTCCCGCCGTTTGCAACATAAGAAATCAGGTAAAGCGTCCGCGTCTCGGAAACGTCGTCGCAGTACTCGCAGATGTAACTCTCAACGCCGTCAGCGGTCTTGGTCGGCTCCTTGGTGACAACCCAGCGGCGGTTTGCATGGCCGGTGGGAGGGATGTTCGCCTCGCGCTTGGTCTGCTTACAGCCGTCGTTGGTACAGCGGTAGTAGGTCGAGCCCCAGGCGACGCAGTTGCCGGGCTCCGTGTGGTCCACAACCCAGTTGTGGTTGTTGTTGGAAGGAATATCGCGACCGTCCAACGAGTGGCCGCAATCGCATCGCCACTCCTCGACGCCGCCGCTGTGGCATGTGGGCTCAACAACGACAACCCACTGCGTTCCGACGTGCTGGCCTGTGGCCGCCTCACCGATCTTGCCGCAGCGAAGACACTTCTTCGGCAGCGTGCAGGTGGCCGCAGGGCGGTCCCAGTTGTGCCCTTTGGCGTATTCTTTGATATCGCCGCAGGTGGTACACTTCTGATCCTCGGTGCAGGACGCCGAGGGAATGTCATAGTGGTGTCCCCACTTGTCAATGACCTTCGTCTCATCCACCGCACCGCAGGCGCATCGATGCTCCTTCAATCCGTCGTCGGTACACGATGCAGGAGTCTTGACAACCCACGAGTAGGAATGGCCTTTGGCCGCTTCCCCGACCGTACGGCAATCGCGGCAAACCTTGTCGTTCGTACAATCGGCCGAGCCGCGGTTCCAGTTGTGCGGCGTCTTATCGATTGTCGCCGAACTCTGAACGTAGCCGCAGGGGCACTCCAGATTGCGATAACCCGTCTCCGTGCATGAAGCAGCCTTCTTTGTAACCCATGTTGTACGATGACCTTTGGCCGCCTCACCGATCGTGCCGCAAACGTTGCAAACCTTGTCGTGCGTACAATCGGCCGAGCCGCGGTTCCAGGTGTGCGGTATCTTATCAATTGTCGCCGAATTCTTAACGTAGCCGCAGTGGCACTCATAATTGCGATAGCCCGTCTCCGTGCAGGACGCAGCCTTCTTGGTCACCCATGTTAATTGGTGTCCCTTAGCCGCCTCGGCGATATAACCGCAGTAAGTGCACTTCTTAGCCGTTGTGCAGTTCGCGGAGCCGCGGTTCCAGGTGTGCGGCGTCTTATCGATGGTCTGTGAGTTGAGGATCGAGCCGCATGCGCATTCGTAGTTGCGATACCCCGTCTCCTTGCAGGTCGCATTCTTCTTTGTGACCCACCGATACGAGTGTGTGTGCGCCTTTGCGTGTGCGTTTCTTGCTGCTGCAAATGCACCCCCGGCAAGCAGCACGGCAAAAGCCATCACGATAATGATGTTTCGGCAAAAATGCCTTTTTTTACCCGGTGTATTGTTCACCATATGTAACCCCCTTGTAATTCGTTCCGCGCAAGGATCGATAATTGCGCTACGCCCCCCCTTTCCTTCGTGTTTTCCCCGCTCGGAAAATGATATACCGGGCGAAGCCCGGTCATTCGATTATACCATAAAAAAACGCTTTTTCGAAGCCCCCTGGCGAAGATTACTCAAGCTTCATTTTGTTTTATACATAGAAAAAAGGATGACAATTGGGAAACGTTCCCGATTATCATCCTGAGCACACAAAGCCCATCATAATGCCACGTCGCTCACGCGAGCTCCGTATAGATCATCCCGTTTTTGCCGCGGTCTGAGCGCATCAGCGACACGTGGGTCGCCACCATCCGGCCCGACGGCACGCCGCCCGCAGGCACCGGAATCGGCCCGCCGCCCCGCGCGGACGCCCTGCGGATCAGCGTCACATGCGGCGAAAAATGCTTCCGGTCAAACGGTATCCCCGCCTCCGCCAGCTCGCGGCGCAGGCGCTTCACGTACGCTTGCAAAGCCTTGTTCTCAGCAAGGCCCGCCCAGAACAGATCGCCGAAGCAGCCGACGCCCTCCAGGCGCAGCTCCATTTGCCGAAAGCCGGCCCGCTCGATTGCCGCGAGCACCGCGTCAGGGTCGTCATACTCCCCGATGAACGCCAGCGTCAAATGAAGATTCTCCCGGCTCGTGTAATTCCCGCTCACACCGGCCTCCCGCATCGCCGCCTGCGCGTCCGCGAGCGCCGCAAGCATGCCCTCGTCAAAGCGAATCGCAATAAACAGTCTCATGCCAACTCCCATGCCTTCAACATGTTTTCAACCGTCTCGTAATCCCTGAGCGCCTCACTTCTGTCATACGTGAAGTTATCGGGGACACTGTCAAACAATTCGATCTTCCCCATCTCGCTTTCCGGAAGTTCGCCGAGGGAGTGCGCGAGCGCCAGATACACCCGCCCGTTATTCTTGTGAATCCCGTCATCCCACGGCTGTTCGTAGTCCCAGAGAGGAATGATCTCACAGTCCGTAATGCCCGTCTCTTCGTACAGCTCACGTCTGGCGGCCTGCAGCGGTGTTTCGCCGGGCTCCACATGACCTCCAGGATTTTCAAAGCTCTCTCTGCGCTTGTGCCAGCAGAGCACCCACTGGCCATTGTACTTCGTGAATATTACGACAAATTCAATATTGTCAAGTTGCCCCAACAGAACGTTTCGCTTGCCCATAAAAATTGCTCTCCCCTATAGTTCACTAATTGCCCCAATGCTTAATCACACTGCGGCAACGGCATCAACTCGCGCTCCGCAAGCCACTTGACGCTCTTCATAAGCGCCTCAATGGTCTTCGTCTCCAGAACGCACCGCGCGTTGTGCTCCGCTGCCAGCGAAAGCCGCGCTGCGAGATCAATCTCTCCGTCCCCGAGAGCTAAGTGGTTCCGCGCCGGTGACTCCGTTGCGTCGTGCACGTGCATGTGGCACAGCTTCTCCACATGCGTCTCGATGAAAGGCACGTCCACCTCGCGGGTCGCCTTCGAGTGCCCGATGTCCCACGTAAGCCCGAACACCGGACTCATCAGCATAAGCTCAATGGCCCGCATCTCGTAGGGCTTGAAGCCGTCTGTATTTTCCACAACGATGCGCACATCGCTGTCGCCGATCCACTCCGTGCACAGGTCCCGGAACCGCTCAATCGCATCCACATAAACCGGAAAATACCGC
>CACZRV010000007.1 GCA_902783725.1 uncultured Lachnospiraceae bacterium
ATCCCCACGCGCTGCACTTCCCACTCATTGCCGCCGCAGGGATGCCCCTTCTTCATCCGGAGCACATCACCCAGTCGAATGTCCATCTCCAACCTCCATCCGGCGCTATGCTGAAATCTACCTGCGCCGTCCTGCACCATAATAGCACAAGAACAGCGCTCTCCGCAAGTCCGGCACAAACGGCGCCGCCCGGAGGCGGCGCCAGTTTACAACACTATTTCGCATAGGTATATGCATCATAGATTTTTTGAATGAGGACAGGGAAACCTTCTTTTATTTTGCCGTCAAACCCAAGATCCTCAATCTGATTGTAAAAAGTACTAAGGGCAATGTTCATGTTTCCGAAGGGATCCATTGCTTCCTCGCGCGTCTTATCGAGTTCCGCTTTGTCCATGAAAACCGAAAGTGTCAGGCTGAATGCATCGAAGATATGACCGACTCCCGTGCTAAAGGTCTCAGCGGTCTCAGCAATCTCCTCACTTCCAAGCTTCAGATCATTATACTCTTTCAGTTTCTTGCTGACCGATGCGATGATCTTGTTATCGACTTTCGCGTTGGTTTTTTCAAGAATCTCAACGACCTTATCTGCATTATCGAGCGTAAAACTCACCGTTTGAGAAAGCACATCTACCGCATCGCTCATTATAGTCAAGCCATCATCAAATCCGCCTCGAACAGCCATAATGATCGTCGGTGCCATATCAAGCACATACTTGGAAGCGAGTTTTTCATCTCCGTACTTCTTCTTAAGAAATGCGAACGTTTTATCCAAGACCACAGAGACCACTTTGTTGATTACTGCTTCGGTCGGCGACCCCTGTTTCAGGGAGACCTTCATTTCCCGCCAAAGATCTCTGTAATCCATTGTCGTGGTGAAGTACTTCAAAACCGGATGCATGCTCATGAGCGTCGTGGATACGTCGAAGAGCAATATACCTGCAAAAGCATTATTATCATTCGTGTACATCGTCAGGATCTCAAACTCGGCCTGATCCTTCCATCCGGTACTCGACGACTCTCCCTTCAGTTTCCATTTCCCGTCCTTATATTCGACGATCAATACAGTACTGTCATACTTTGCGAAATGACCTGAAGAATTCGTCTTGACTGTCTTGATTGCAAAGTATGAGAACGTACTGATCTTTGTCCACGAAGGAGACTCATATTCCTCTAAGAACATATGGTCAGGCATAATATCCGTACCGTATAAGCTCTGGTATGCGTCCTTGGCCGGATTTTCTTTGTATGGCTTCCAGGAGGCATATAACCGGATCTCATTATCCTTGACATACTGCTCATAGTTGGTTTCGGAAACCAGTTCCCCGTATGATCTCCATCCTTCAAAATAGTAATTATCATCTGGATGTCTGGGAACTTTTTTGCCCAAATGGAACGATTCGGTTTTGGGATTGAAGGTGTAATTCTCCGGCCCGTCGACTCCTCCCATCCAGTTAAATTTCACTGATATGGTTTCGCCGTCTGGCTCCTTCTCTGTTCTCCTGTAGCAGGAATATACATGAAGGTCTTCCGTCAGATCAAAGGGAGTGTTGTTTTCCTTCGTAATTATCTTTGATACAGGCACCTCGCACGGGAAACCGTTCGGGTTTTCCTTCGTCCACCCGATGAACTCATATCCGTCCTCTTCGAAATAAGTAAGAAGATCCTCCTCGAACGAGAGCGTCGTCTCTCCTAAAACTGTTTTCTCTTGCAACCCCGCATACTCGTTAAAACCGTTATGGTAGATTATCCTGTACCTCGGTTCCTCCCAGACGGCACTGATTATCATGTCTGTGCCGTTCGGGTAATAAATTGTATCATTCAATCCATATCGGTGCGTGTAATACTTCTGCCAAACATCCCAGGCAATCACTGTATAACCCGGCCGTTCCACCGACAAATCCGCAGTTCGAATGACACTGTCCGGCGGGTACTTATCAGACAGGTCCACTGATTTCACAGCCTTATCGTTCTCATCCAGATAATTGGGGTTCAGTTCTATCGTGTAATCCGACCTCCATTGAGCAACAAAGTACATCGCTTCTTTCTTAAGTGTCTTCACCGTATCCCCGGCGTAATATTTAGTATCATCGTCGGGATTGCTGACCAGTTTCCAGCCGGCAAAGGAACTGGAAGCCCGGCTCATAGTATACGCAGGGATGGTTATCTCTGTTCCTAGATCGAATAATACCGGCTCTTTCGGCGACCCCGATCCACCATCTGCATCAAAGATCACTACTATCTGCTTCTTGTTCGATACTGTCATCTCGTAGCAGCTGTACAGCTTCACAGTTCCCTTTTCGTACGGAAGCTTCGCCGCCAGATCGCTGTTTTGATAGAATACCGTTTTGTTTGAAAAAGTATAATATGTCCACGGATATTTCTTCGGTTTTTCGGTGGACCACCCACAGAATTTCATTCCCGGGATTTCCCGGTATTTTCCGTTTATGGCTTTCGATCCGCTGATTGTTTTGGGCTGCGCAAGCAATTCGCCGCTGATACCGTCATAGAATTCGATCGTAAGGAAAATCTCATCCCAGATCGCATAAAGATTTCCACCACCTGCCGGGACTGTGTAAGTGTTTCCCACGAACCTGTTCCGTTTCTCTGACTCCGTCGACCAGCCCCGGAAAATATATCCGGTACGTTCCGGAGTCGGGAGTTCGTAGTTATCCTCCTCAACTGTTATTTCCTCGGTTTTCTCAACGCCTTTCTTTTCTTCATACCCGTAGTGAAGGGTTAACGTGACCGGCTCTCGTTTCCACACTGCTTTCACAGCGACATAATCCTTGGTAGCCGTAAACACATCAAACTCGGTACCGCACGGCCACTCATACTCCGGTCCGAATCTCGAGTCGGGCTTGACCTTTATAAAAGTCCATTTATCCAAAGAATACCTCGGATCAACCACCGGGAATACACTCACGGCCGTCACTGCCCGATTCACTTTCATATAGTGGCGAACCACAATGTCCTTGCCTTCGCCCTGTGTCGGATCGTAATAGATAATCGCACGCTGACTGTTATCCGGAACTTCGTATATCGGATAAAGAATCACGTTCTTCCCTTCCGAAATAGATTTATCCCCGGCTTGATACGTCTTTTTGGAAAATGCCTTCTCTTCTTTCCAACCTACGAAATACAAACCCTTGATCTCAAATTGCGGCAGCTCTTTAAGCCCCTTAATTGTATAATTGTGAGTGTACTGGTCCGTCACCGTAGTTTCCCGTATCGGGTCAAAGTACGAAATTGTTGCACTCTCGTTCCACAGAGCATACAGCGTAATACTGTGTTCTGTTCCGGCAAAATTCACCTTGGATTGACCATCCTTAAAAACCTGTCCTCCTTTTCCGTTAGGGGAGGTCGACCACGCCTCAAAGCCCTTACCCTCGTCAAAGAGAGTTTTTACTTTGGGCAAGGTATATTTCTCGCCGTATTTTACCGTAATGTTCTGGTTCGAACCTTCTACTGCACCATTCCCGTCGAGGATGATCACATACTCACCGATATCGACCCATACCGGTCGGAGTTTCAACTTGCTGGGAGCTCTCAGAATTGAATCTTGATTATAGCATTTCCCGTTATCGTCAATCCAAACCGCTATATTGCGCGTTTTCGGGTTTTTCACCGTTGGGAAAATATCGCCGAGTTTTTTGCCGCAATCCACGACAACTTCCAGCTTCCCGTCAATTATTTCGTAGCTCGTGTTATCCGTAATTTCAAAGGTAATAGTGACCTGCGGAGTCGTCACATCGAAATACCCTCTTTCGCCCATCTCTTTACCACACCTAGAACATACAACAACGGAGTACCCTATTCCGCCCACTTCCGGAATATAGGTCTTCCGTTGGCCGACAACCAGATGCCCCGGGTGGATTGTTGTCTTTTTTTCGCTTTTCCCGCAAAGCCTACACGTTCGATATTCCTCTCTGTCGTTTTCACAATCGCCTTTTTTCTTTACAACCCAATCGTTCCACTTATGCGCTCCGTCATTTTTCGGAACAACATTCCGCTCCCCCATTTCTTGTCTGCAATTATTGCAAATAACTACCGAATAACCGTCGCGCAAGCAGGTAGCCTCAACGACTTTGAGTTGTCCGGTGACATAGTGGCCGTCTTTTTCCTTAACCGCTTTCTCCTCGACCTGGCAAACAGAGCAAACACGATGCTTTTTCCCTTCGTGTTCGCAGTCTGATTCGACATCAGTGATCCATTTGCCCCACTTATGACCTTTTGCTGGAAGCACCGTTCTCTCTCCCTGTTCCTTGTTGCATCTGGAACATACGATAACCTTATACCCTGCTTCGGTACAGGTCGGTTCTTTCGTCTTTGGCTGCCCTTCAACAAGATGATTCAGTTTCGGAATTGTTTCGCCTTCTTTCACCCCACATCGTTTACAAGCACGGTGCTTTGTTCCTGCTTCTTCGCACTTTGGCTCCTTATCGATTATCCAGTCTCCCCAGTTGTGTCCTTTTGCCTCTTCAACATCTCTCTCGCCCAATTCTTTGCCACATCGTTTGCAGGTCAAAACCTTATATCCGTCTTTCGTACATGTCGCGGGCACTTCTTTCAACTCACCGTTACTCGTGTGACCTAATCTGGTAATCGGAGCACCTTGCTTCGCTCCGCATTTGTTGCAAGGCCGATGCTTCGTTCCGGCCTCCTCGCAGGTTGCCTCCTTATCGACAATCCATTTGCCCCAGGAGTGTCCTGTCGCAGGAATCGTTTTTCTCTCACCCAGTTCTTTGCCGCAGCGGGTGCAGGCAGGAACTGTATACCCGGCCTTCGTACACGTGGCCGGCACCGTCTTGGGCTGTCCGTTGCTCTGATGGGTCAACGCCCCTATCGTCCCGTTTTCCCTTGCGTTACATCTGGTACAGTTCCGATGTTTTGTCCCTTCGGTTTCACACCATGCTTCTTTGTCGGTAATCCACTTGCCCCAGCTGTGGCTCGCCTTAATAACAGTGCGCTTGCCTATCTCTTTATTGCATCGCGTGCAAACTAAAACAGTGTATCCGTTGGCCGTACATGTTGCCTCAACTGTTTTTATTTTTCCATCATCGTGACCTAATGCCGGAATTGTTGTACCGGTATCCTTCGCATTGCATTTCTTGCAAACACGGTAGCCCGCTCCGGCAGTTTCACAGCCGGGTGCCTTGCTGGCGACCCAGTCTCCCCAGGTGTGTCCCGCTGCAGGAATCGTGTCGTTCTGTCTTTGTTTGCATGTACTGCAGATTCGATGTTTTGTCCCGGTGGTTTCACAGCCGGGGTCCGTATCTTTAATCCAGTTCCCCCAAGAATGATCTTTTACTTTAATCTTCTGCCGTGAAGTCAGTTCCTTGTCGCATCCGGGACAAACATCGACAGTATAGCCTTCTTTGGTGCAGGTTGAATCAACCGTCTTCGTCTTTCGTCCGGTATGATTGTTTGCATTTTTCGCG
The DNA here is from genome assembly GCA_902783725.1 of uncultured Lachnospiraceae bacterium. GTDB lineage: Bacteria > Bacillota > Clostridia > Lachnospirales > Lachnospiraceae > ISDg. The sequence goes on from CACZRV010000007.1 coordinate 5,439, forward strand.
ATCGTCCCGTTTTCCCTTGCGCCGCATCGCGTGCAATTCCGATGTTGCGACCCTTCCGAAGCACAAGTAGGAGATGTATCTGTTGTCCACACTCCCCACGCATGATTGCTCGGGTCTCTGGCAACCATGGTCGAATCTTTTGCTCCGCAAGTACTACACTTCCGCTCTTGCACGCCCGTTGACGTACATGTTCCCGCAGTAGTGACCGTCCAATTGCCCCAGGAATGCGAATGGGGCTTTGCTTTCTGCGATAGGTTCACAACCCAAGTTGTTTTAACTGTTCCCCTCTCTTCGTAAAATGTAACCCTGTCATTGCGTGCGCTCTCATTAGGATTCGCTGATACCGTTATGGTATACGATGACCCGCTTCCGTTAACTTTCGCCCACCCCGGGCAGCCGATTACGCTCGTTCCGGTATATGCACCGGAAAGCTGGACGGTATACGTCCCACCGCCAGCAGGCACATCTTCTGTAATTGACCCATTCGCCTGAACGGTATCGGCCGCGTATGCCTGGTTGACCTCCAACGCCAACGCCAGCCAGACAAACAACACCCATCTGAACACCCCTTTCCAAGTTCGTTTTGTTTCCCCATGCAACATGTTTTACCCCTCCATTTTCGATGGCACTCCTGCTCCGTGTCGTGCCCAACAATACTGATACAGAAAAAATAGTTCGGTCGCAATAAAAGACTTATTGCAACCGAACTATCATGGCAACAACCTTGACTTACGTCTTTCCTCGTTGTTGCGTTAGACTTCGAGTTTTGCGTCTCTGCGTTTCCGCAGATTTGCCTTTGATCTGTTGTTTTACTTCATGTTTCCAAACAGCTCATTTGTCACTATTTCAATTTGCAGTATGCATCATAGATTTTTCTTACGACACTCGTAAATGATCCCTTGATTTCGCTGCTGAATTCAAGTCCTTCAAGCTGATCGTAAAACGTCTTCAACGCGAGATTCATTTCTCCAAACGGATCCATGCCCTTGTCAATTGACTTCTGATAATCAACATTCTCCAGTATTGTTGAAAACACTTTTGTCGCTATGCCTAGGCCGGTTCCAATCTTTTCCAGTTTTGATTTGACTCCGTCCCAATCTGTCATCTGACTCATATTCAAACTCGTATAGATTCGATCCATTACTTTTTTGTTCATTTTTTCATCAGCTTCTGTGAGTATTTTAAAAAGCACATCCTCAATCTCCTGATGGTGTTCGACCTTAAAAGTATAGGCTTTCAAAAGAGCGTTAAATGTCTCAAGCAATATGGTTCGATTATCAGACACTGCACCGCTGATCGCCTTGCGGAGGGAAGGCCCGAGTTCTATTATCGTCTCGCTGGCAAGAGTTTCGTCCATCTTCAGTTCTTCAACGCAGAAACTATACAGGCCTTTCGCAATCTTAGAAAAAATCTTGTCCACCGTTTTAGCTGACAGTTTGCCTTCTTTTAAAGACTTATTCAGTTCTTTCTCGAGGCTTTCGAGATCCCAGGCCATAACGAAATATTTGAAAACCGGATGCTCTTCTAAGAGCTCGATTCCTCCGTCCACAGCAAACTTCAATGCCCTTCCGTCTGCATCTTTGTTTTTGGTCAGAATATAGTACTCTATATGCTTTTTCCAGTTTGTGCTTGCCGATCGCCCCGAAAGTTCCCACTTGCCGTCTTTGTACTCAATAATCAGGATCGTACTGTCAAACTCCTGGTAATACTCTGAATGATTGATCTTTTTCGTTTTTATTGCGAAATAGCAATAATCATTGATTTTTTCCCATTCCGTCGATTCATACTCCTGCCAAAAATAATAATCAGGCATAACATCTGTACCATACTTACATTGATATGGCGCCTTCATAGGGTTCGAATACTTCTGTTTCCAAACAGCATAAAGTTCCAGAACATAAACTGCTGTCAGACCTTTAATGCATCGTTGAATCTCACTGTCGTTAAGGATATACTCTTCTCCGCCAGCTATTGTCCAACCTGCAAAAGAGTATCCGCTTTTCTTCGGTACAACCTCGCTGATATGGAATTCTTCGGTGTTAGGATTGATGTATTCGTCCTTCGGTCCCTCTGTGCCTCCCATCCAATTGTAAGAAATCAATACGTGGTCGCGACTTGCCTCCAGCGGAACTTCCTTGTAACAGGAATACACATGCAAGTCCTCTGTTAGTTCGCGAACCGGATTGTTCTGCGGCTTAATTATCTCCGATTCGGGAACCTCCCAAGGGTTACAATTGGGTTTATTCAGTGTCCATCCAATAAACTCATAGCCAGGTTTTTTCAGCCAGCTAAACAATCCTTCATCGAACGAAAGTGCCGTTCTTTCGCACACCTCCGTATAAACACCGATGTTGTCATTGAATCCGGAATGATAATATACACTATACTTGTCTTTCCGCCACAACGCCACAAGCTTAAATTCTTCGTTTGGTATATATATCTCGTCATCCAGCCCATACGGTTTGCAGAGATTCTTCTGAATTGCCTCCCAGCCGACCAAAGTATAGCCGGGATAATCTCCGGCATATGGTTTCAAATCCGCAGTACGGACCACCTCATTGGTTGACAAGATGCATGTCAAATCAACTACTTTTGCTCCCGGATGATTCGGGTCCAGTGTTATTTTGTTGTTTGCCTTCCATCGAGGTACAAGTACTACCAGTCCGGCCTCTCCGGAGGAAACCGTAACCAGATAAGTCGCTCCCGGCTTATGACCATATCCCCATTCCCAGCGATTCGTATATACGTCCCAACTGTCCAGCGGTCCCCCCTTAACCGCAATTTTGCTGCTCGGAAGTCCAATGGCAGCTGCTTGCGCGTAATAGTACGGCGTTTTATAAAAGCCTCCTCTTCCCGGATGATATACGACTGCAGTCTGTCCAACAACAACCTTGTCCAACTTATAAAGGCTATAAAGTTTTATTGTCGGTCTGACAAGCGGAATCTCAGAAACAGATGCGCCCTGATTATACAGTTTAATCCCCTTTTTAGAAGTCCTGTTTGCTATTGCATTAGCTTCTTGCGGGTCATAAGGGAATATCCTAGAATCCGTCCACCCGCTGAATGTCATTCCCGGTATATGCGGGGTCTTAGCCGCAATCATGTCTTTTGCAGTGACCTTGACAGACAGCCCAAGCGGTTCACCTGTTATTCCGTCACAATACTCGATAGTGTAGGTATTTTCCTCCCACTTGGCATAAAGTTTGCCACCCTTTTCCGGAACGTTATATGTTCCTCCTACAGTGGTTTCCGGATCATCCGGGTTTACTCTCCAACCAAGGAAGGTATATCCGTTTCTTTCCGGTTGCGGCAAAACATAATCATCCACTTCAACTCGTACTGTCTCAATCCGGTTGTTATAACCATAATCAAGCGTTAGATCCGCCGGTACACGTTTCCAAGTAGCGACAAAAACTATGAGATTCTTATGCTTATCCTGAGGAATAATAACCTTTTTGCCGGCTTCGTATTTTGTTGAAGCTGGCGCGGACGTAGGTTTGTAGTCCTTATGGTAAACCCACCCATCAAAAATATGCTGCGTATCAAATGAAACGGACTCACTCGGCATAGTTACTTCTGCTCCGAGCATCGAAATATACTCGATAGAAAAAGCTCTGCCATTTCGTTTGGGATTATAGAAAACAACTGCCCTCTTCCCGGCTTCATATTCCGGGACTTCGTATCTGGGATACAGTTTTACATCCTTGCCTTCAAATGCATACTCAGCATTCGCGCCATACTTGTACATCCCTCCATATGTTTCCCATCCAACAAAATTCAAACCGCCAATTACTAACTCGGGAAAATCATCCAATCCTTTTGTCTTGTAAACATGAGTCAGTTCTTCCGATGTTTCCTTCCCGCGAAGCAAGTCACAATATGTAACAGTGGCCGTTTTCCACAGAGCGTACAAATGGATTCCGCCTTCCTTTACAGCTATATTGGTAACTGTCTGGTTGTCTTCGAAAACTCGGTCCCCTCCGTTAGGAGCAGTTCCCCATCTATCGAATCCCTTTTCACCCTCAAACAGTTTCTTTGCCTTCGGCAATTCGAAAGGTTCATCTTTGGCAACCGTGTATGACAGCATAACTTCCTTTTTGGAACCGTTCCCGTGTAGATAAATAGTATACTTCTCCGTTTCAACCCAAGACGGATACAACGTTATCGGTTCCTTTGAAGATATAACTGTATACTGATCATAATAGTTCCCTTGTCCGTCACTCCACGCCGAGATTCTGGACTTTTTGGGGTTTTTAACCTTCGGAAAGACATCACCTATCTTCTGACCGTATACACCCACGATCTCTTTGGGTCCTTCCACAGTTTCGTTATCCTTATTATCTCGAATAACAAATCTAATCTTCACTTCCGGAGCGTTAGTCGGATTCGGAACATCAAATATTGCGTCATTACCCATCGGCTTTCCGCATCGAGAGCACACCAGGGTCATTACTCCCACGCCTCCGTCCGGAGGCACAACTATTCTACGTTGTCCCAATACCAGATGCTCAAGTTTCGGAAGGGTAACATAATCCATATGTGTACAATTAGCACATTTGCGGTACTTTTCTCCGTATTCTTCGCATGTTGCCTCTTTGAGGGTAATCCACTCTCCCATATTATGAATGCCGGTTTTTTTCAGTATCGTTCTTTCCGTCATCTCCTTGCCGCAATGAATACATGTAACTACACTGTAACCATCAGACACACACGTTGCCGGAACAACTTTGGGCTGGCTGTTTTCCTTGTGTTGCTTCTTCGGTACCGTCCCTTCTTCCATCTTGTCACATCTGCCGCAAGTACGATACTTTGTTCCGTCTTCATAACAAGTTTCATCGTGGTTAAAAACCCACTCACTCCAATCATGCCCCAACGCCGGAAGAATGGTTCTTCCTTCCGCCTCTTTCTCGCAGTTGGTACACTTTACTACCGTATATCCATCTTTCGTACAGGTTGCCGGAACTGTCTTAAGCTGTCCCTCAAACACATGGCCTTTCGGCGTGATGATTTCGGTTTCTGTCTTCTTACATCTGCTGCAGACACGGTGTTTTTTACCTTCTGTCTCGCAGCCGGCCGGGGTGTCGGTGACCCAGACTTCCCATGCATGACCCTTCGCCGGGATGATGGTTTTCTGGCCTTGCGGCGCGCCGCAGCGAGAACATTTTGCGACCCAGTATCCCTCCTTTGTACAGGTCGCGTCTACCGTGATCCGCTGACCTTCAACCAGATGGCCTTTGGGGTCTATTTTTCCGTCTTCTCTTGCATTGCATCGAGTACAGGTTCGATATTTTGTTCCGGGCGTCTCGCAGCCGGCATCATCAATAATATTCCATGTTCCCCACTTATGTCCGGCTTTGATTACGGTTTTGGTGCCCTCCTCTTTGCCGCATCGGGAACACTGTACTACACTGTAACCGTCTGTCGTACATGTTGCCGGTACCGTTTTGACTTTTCCCTCGTACAGATGCTCGAGCGCCTTGATTGTCCCGTCTTCCCGTTCATTGCATTCGGTACAGTTCCGATGTTTTGTTCCGGGCGTTTCACACCCGGGCTCGGTGTCGGTCGTCCAGCTTCCCCAGGTGTGTCCCGGAGCCGGAATTTTGGTTCGGGATCCTCGCTCTGCTCCACACCCTTTACAGACAGTAACTGTATACCCGTCCTTCGTGCAGGTTGCATTTACTGTCTTTGTTTTCGTCCCGTTATTCCCATGGTTGCTCGAATCAACGGGGATTGTCTGCGTTTCTGTCTTATTCCCGCATCCGCACGTCCGCTTCTTTGTTCCTGTTGCCGTACAGGTCGCAGCTTTTGTTACTTTCCAGGATCCCCACGCAGCATGGTTGCTCGAATCTTTAGGAATTGTACCTGTTTCCCTTCGGCCGCATGCATTACACACCCTGTGCTTCGATCCGGTTTTTGAGCAGGTAGCAGCCTCGTCGGTAACCCACGTGTCCCCCCAATTATGGTTCTTCTGCTCAATCTTTAAGTACCAGTGGATAGTCTCGGAGCCGCGTGTTTCCAGAAATGTAATCGTTGTACTGCGAGCACTCGCTGAGCCAAGCGCGTTGACAGTTACTGTGTATGAAGACCCGCTTCCGGTTGTAGTTAACCAGCTGGGATCGCTGCCCTGTTTTTTCGCGCCTGTGTATGCACCATCCAAGGTGACCTTAATAACGGTTTTCTCACAGGTCACTGTCTTCGGCGTTGTAGTGTTTTTCTTGGCAGTAACGCTGGTATTCACTGCCGCCGCCTGATTGGTCTCCAATATCACGATCAACCCAAACAGAAACATGCATTTGAGGACCTGTTTCAGGATTCCTTTCACTCTCTTGTGCAACATACGGAATTGCCTCCATTTTCGAGATTTTGCACACCTTACGAATTGCCCGTGTGCTGAGCGCAGAGTAATGGATTTCGGGGAAAGAAAACAAAAAACGGCTGCAATAATCGAATTATTGCAACCGAACTATCATGGCAATAACAATGGTTTATGACATCGCCCGTTATTGCGTTAGACTTCAAGTTTTGCGTCTCTGCGTTTCCGCAGATTTGCCCCCGTTTGATTTTCCCCATAAAAAGCGACCAAATATCTTACGTTGTAGGATAGCATAACGAAGGATCGCATGCAATGGTTTTTTATGGTTTCGGGGCAGTTTTTTTATTGTTGTTTTCTGCGGCGGACGGCAGTGGCGAAAGGGCCCGGGGCGCGGGGCGCAACCGGCGCGTGATCAGGGTGTAATCGGCGGCGGTTTCATTGACAAATGAACGCTTTTCCAGTACAATTATCGGAGGCGGCGGAGTGCGCCGCGGGCCGGCGGGCGCGGAAGGGCGCAGACGCCGGGAGGACTTTCGGAAAGGGATGGTTTTGTCATGGTACGGACAGTTCTGGTTCTGCTGTATATTTGCGTGATGAGCATCATAACGCTGCCGTTTTTGATCCTGTTTCTGCTGCTGAAGCTTGTCTCGAAGAAGGCGGCTTCGAAGCTCGGGCAGCCGTTTGCAAAATACATTTGCTTCTGGCCGATCTTCCTGCTCTCGGGCGGGCGGATAACGATCGAGGGGCGTGAGAATATCCCGAAGGACACTGCGGTGCTCTTCGCGGGCAACCACCGCAGTATGTACGATATCTTTGCGGGGTACATCACGATTCCCGCACTGCACAGCACGTCGTTTATCGCGAAGTATGAGATGCGCCACACGCCGTTTTTGAGCTGGTGGATGCGCATTCTCAACTGCAAATTCTTAAACCGCGGCAACCCGAAGGAGGGCCTGAAGACGATCCAGTCGGCCATCGCCGACACGAAGGACGGCTTCTCCATGTTCATCGAGCCCGAGGGAACGCGCAACCGCGGCGAGGGATTGCTTCCCTTCAAGCAGGGCAGCCTCAAGGTCGCGGAGCGCACCGGATGCCCGATCGTGCCGATGGCGATGATCGGAACCGATGAGATTCTGGAGCAGCATTTTCCGAAGATCCGCGCGGCGCGGGTGACCGTGATCGTCGGCGAGCCGATCGCTACGGAGGGACTTTCCCGCGACGAGAAGGTGGCGTTGCCCAATGTGGTTCGCGAGCGAATCAAGGAGATGTTGCTGGCCCATGATTTTCCGTTCCCGGCGGAGGAATTCGCAGGCGATGCAGCGGAAAATGAACCCGCTTCCGAAGGAAAAGCTGCCGCGGCGAAGGACGCTGAGCCGTCCGCGGAAACTCCCGCAGTTTCCCGTTGATTTCCGGCCGGTTCCGTGTTACAATTGCGGAGTGGTTGAGAGACTGCTTCCAGTGTCTGGAAATGATAGAAGAAAGTAGGTACAACGAATGTTTCCCGTGACGAATTTACCGTTTTTGTCTTTGACGTGGCTGTGGATCACCCTGGCCGTCATTACGCTTGTCATTATTATCCTGTTCATCGTTCTCTCCATCGTCGGTCGCAAGCTTCAGAAGAAGAATGACGCCGCCATGGCGGAGATGAAGGCTGCTGCCCGTCCCGCTTCGATGCTCGTCATCGACAAGAAGCGCATGCCGCTTCGCGACGCCGGGTTCCCGCAGGTCGTGATCGATCAGACGCCCAAGTATGCGCGCCGCGCAAAGGTGCCGGTAGTAAAGGCGAAGATCGGTCCGCAGATCCTCTCGCTGATGTGCGACGAGAAGATCTTCGACCTCATTCCGGTGAAGAAGGAGTGCAAGGCGATGATCAGCGGCATTTACATCATGGAGGTTCGCGGTCTGCGCGGCGTTCTCCAGAAGGACGAGTCCACGAAGAAGAAGGGCCTTCTCGCCCGCCTTCGCCGCAAGTGATCCCAGGGCTTCGCTGAAACGCGAACAGGCACTATAAAAACAAAGCAAGCAACGGCACCCGCCAAACAGCGGATGCCGTTTTTGTTGTCTCCCGTATTCGTGTCGCGCTGCCCAAACGGCGGCACAAAAACAGCACTGTGAAGCCTCACAGTGCCGTCATGTCCGAATTATTCTCTTCCTGCTCCGACGATGACATCATCACGGCGTTCTTGTCTGCGGGAAATGCCTCGATCAGAAGTTCATTTTCCGACACCACCGTGCCGTCGATGCGGATTTCGTAGTTCATCGCGATGCGAACGCACTCGGGCGTCTCCGAAATGTCCACGGACGTTCCGTAGAAGTCGAGGCGCAGGATGCCGAAGGGCGTCGCGTAATCGCATTGATTGAGCTCGCCCGGGGCGATGACCATCTTCGTCTGGATCGCGCCGCGCTTCTGCACCTCCACGCGGCTGTCCTGCACCGTGATGCGGTGGTTGGTGATCAACTCCGGCGTCTCATCGTCCGAGCCGTCGTAGAAGAAGTATAATGTCCCGTTGTTGGGGTAAAAGGTACCCCGCGTCAGCGTCTCCGTCGTGTCCTCCGTCTCCGACCGAGCGGTTCCCGTAATCTTCAAAAGTATATCCATAAGTCTTCCGTTTCTATGGTCCGGCTACGCGAACACCTTCACGGTCACCGCGTCCGTCTCGATCATCTCACACGGCAGGATGGAGTTGGCAAATGCCCTGAACTGCTCAGCGCCGTCGCTCACATAGAAGCGATGCTCCGGCGTCCGGCCGCTCTCCGCGCACATTCCGCGGGATACGAGCAGCTCCTTCAAGTCCTTCGCCGTCTCAAATGCCGGGTTTACGAGGGTCACGTTCGGCCCTGCGACATGACCCACAACGCCGCGAAGCAGCGGATAATGCGTGCAGCCGAGCACAATCGTGTCGACGCCCTGCTCCAGAAGGGGCGCGAGATAGCGTCTCGCCATCAGCACCGTCACCTCATCGTTGCACAGGCCCTCCTCCGCCAGCGGAACGAAGAGCGGGCAGGCCTGCCCGAATACCTGAACCTCCGGCCGGAGCTCGCGAATGTAGGTGCCGTACAAACCGCTTCGAACGGTACCCTCCGTACCGATGACGCCGATGCGCCCATTTTTCGACACTTCGGCCGCGGAACGCGCGCCGGGCTTCACCACGCCGATGACCGGCACGGGAACCTCTCGCTGCAGCGTCTCCAGGGCAAATGCACTGGCGGTGTTGCAGGCGATCACGATGGCCTTCACCTTCTGGTCCAGAAGGAAGCTGGCAATCTGGCGGGAGTATTTGATGACCGTCTCCTGCGATTTGTTGCCGTAGGGCACGCGCGCGGTGTCTCCGAAGTAGCATATTGTCTCGTCGGGCAGCTGGCTCATGATCTCCTTGGCCACAGTCAGACCGCCGACGCCGGAGTCAAACACTCCGATTGGTAGATTACTGTTCATTCTTTCCTCTAGTTTCGCCGTGCGGCAAGCTCCAAAAGTTTTGTGATCAATTCCTTCTTCTCGATCCCCTTCGCGCCCCACAGCATCGGGTACATGCTGATGGCCGTAAATCCGGGCAGCGTGTTGATCTCGTTGAAGACGACCTCATCGGTGTCCTTCTCTAAGAAGAAGTCAACGCGGGAGAGGCCGAAGCCGTCAAGCGCGCGGAAAATTCTCCTTGCGCAGTCGCGGAATTCCTCCTCCTTGCCCTCGGGAAGCTCCGGTCCGATGACCGTCTTCGACTCGGCGTTGTTGTATTTTGCGTCGTAGCTGTAAAATTCATCCGCAGCCAGGATCTCGCCCACACCGCTGGCGTCCACCGTGATGCCGTCGCCCAAAACCGCGCACTCGATCTCGCGGCCGACGATGGTCTCCTCAACCAAGATCTTGCGGTCGTGATAGGACGCTTCCTTCAATGCGTAGCGCAGCTCTTCGCGGTTGTGCGCCTTGTTGACGCCCTTCGAGGAGCCCGCGTTCGAGGGCTTGACAAATACCGGGTAGGGAAGCTTCTCCTCGACTCTGGCCACGCAGGCGTCCATGTCCACGAGCTCATGCCCGAACACCGCCACGTACTTCGCCTGGCGGATTCCCAGCGTGTCCACCACAATCTTCGTGTACAGCTTGTCCATCGATACCGCCGAGCACAGCACGCCGCAGCCGACGTACGGAATGCCCGCCAGCGTGAACAGTCCCTGCACCGTTCCGTCCTCGCCGTAGAGGCCGTGAAGCACGGGGAAAATGATATCCACCGCCCGGAACTCAACCTTGTCGCCGTCGATCAGGTACACACCCTTGCGGCTCCGGTCCGGCGACACGATGGCCGTCTTCGTTCCTTTCTTCCAGCTTCCGTTCTCCACCGACGCAAGGGAGTCCACCGCAAGCCAGCGGCCGTCCTTGGTAATCCCGATCAAAAGCGCGTCATAGCGCTCCGCATCCATATTTCGAATCACGGTAGCGCCGGACACGCACGAGACATCGTGCTCCGACGACTGACCGCCGAAGATGATCGCAACTGTCTTCTTCATGGTATTCCTCCAATCCCGCGCTGCCCCAGCGCGCGTCACTCTATTATACCATTTCTTGCCGGAAATGCAAATCCGCAAAAAAAAGAGAAACGAACCATTTTGCGCGATAGCGCTGCTTGCATTTTCCGCGCAATGCCCGTATACTGACAGTAACAGGGGGTTCGACTTTCGGAAGGAGGCGATTTCATGAAATCCACGACCGAATACGGTTATGCAAAGATCAATCTGGCGCTGGACGTTACCGGCGTGCGCGAGAACGGCTATCATGATGTGCGGATGATCATGCAGTCTGTCGACCTGCATGACACCTTGAAACTGACAAAGACGGACACGCCCGGCATCACGCTGTCCGTCGGCACGGCACCGCTGCCGGCCGGCCCGGGCAACCTGGTCTACGACGCGGCGAAGCTTTTGTTCGACCGCTTCGAGCTCTCAGGGGGCGTGCTCATCGAGCTCGACAAATGCATCCCCATGTCCGCAGGTCTTGCGGGCGGCAGCTCGGATGCGGCAGCCACGCTGCGCGGCATCAACCGCCTCTTTGAACTCGGCCTCTCGAACACCGAATTGTGCGAGCTCGGCGTGACGTTAGGCGCGGACATTCCCTACTGCATCATCGGCGGAACCGCCCTTGCCGAGGGCATCGGCGAGATCATCACACCGCTGCCGGCGATGCCTTCTTGCCGCATTCTCTTAGTCAAGCCTCCGGCAGGCGTCTCCACGGGTTTTGTCTACAAAAACCTCAACATGGACACGCTGGAGCACCCCGATGTGGACGGCATGATGGACGCGATCCGGCGGGGCAGCTATGTGGGCGTCACCTCACGGCTCGGCAATGTGCTGGAGACCGTTACCCTCGCCCATTGCCCGGAGATTGCCACCATCAAGACCCAGATGCAGAGCCTCGGTGCGGACGGGGTTCTCATGAGCGGTTCCGGCCCTACGGTCTACGGCATCTTCCCGACGAAGGAAGCGGCGGCATTTGCCTACACGCACTTCCGCGTCGGCCCTTACGGAAGCGAGACCTATCTTGTGCGGCCGCTGATGCCGTAATGCAACTATCGGAAAAGGAGATTTCCCAATGAAACAATGGAAAGGTTACGAGCACGGTATCAACTTCGGCGGCTGGCTGTCCCAGTGCGAGCATACCGTGAGCCACTATGATACGTTCATCGGTGAGGAGGATTTTCGCAAGGTGAAGGAGTGGGGACTGGATCACATCCGGATCCCGGTGGACTATGACTTGATAATGGACGAGGGCGGGATTTTCCGTGAGAACGGTTTCCGCTATCTCGATTTTGCGATCGACGAGTGCCGCAGAAACGGCCTCAACATGATCCTCGATCTGCACCGCACCATCGGTTTTTCCTTCGATCCCGACGTGCACGAGAACGGCTTCTTCGAGAACGAGCAGCTGCAGGAGCTCTTCTACCGCATCTGGGAGCAGTTCGCGGAGCGGTACGGGGAATTTGACAACATGCTCGCCTTTGAGCTGTTGAACGAGGTGACGGACAAGGAGTACTGCGACGAATGGAACCGCATCTCGCAGGAGTGCGTCAGACGCATCCGCCGCATCGCGCCGAAGATTGACATTCTGATCGGCGGCTACTACAACAACAGCGTGGTTGCGGTCCGCGACATCGCGGCGCCGCAGGATGAGCACATCATCTACAATTTCCACTGCTACGAGCCGCTTCTGTTCACGCACCAGGGCGCGTACTGGATCTCCTCGATGGACCGGGATTTCCGCTGCCCGTTCCGCCAGACCTTCGCAGAGTATGCCAAGGGAAGCGTGGCGCAGCTGGGGGCTGCATTTTCCGCATCCTTCGCAGACTTCGACGAGACGGCCGTCCCGGACGAAACGTACTTCGAGAAGCTCTTCGCGGACGCCGTCGCGGTGGCCGACGAGCGCAACGTGCCGCTCTACTGCGGCGAGTACGGCGTCATCAATCTGGTGGACCCCGAGGAGACACTTCTGTGGTACAAAGCCTTCCACGGCGCCATGAAGCGCTACGGCATCGGCTCCGCCGCATGGAGCTTCCGCAAGATGGACTTCGGCATCGACGATCCCTTCATGGACGGCGTCCGCGACCGTCTGCTGGCAACTATCCGCCACGAGTAAACGAAGCAAATAAAAAACGAGCAGGAGGCTCTCTCCTGCTCGCTTTTATTTTGTCCTGTTTTCAAAAATTCAGTCCGCTTTCTTCCGGTTCCGGGACCATCCTCCGGTGAGGAAAATGATCGCGCCGTACGCGGTCACGCCGACCACGTAAATGCCGAGCACAATGATGCTGTGAAGCTTTAATCCGCGCATCGCGGTAAATGCCAGCATCGCCGCGCCGATAACCGCGCAGATCAGCCAGAACCAGGGGTACTGGCGGCGGAAGCGGCGCATGATCCCGCTCCGCTCGTCGCTCTCGCAGTCATGCAGACGCCGGAAGCACATGCGCTCGCTGGAGGTGAGGATCGCGTCCATGATGGCCTCCGACAGGCCCGCCGGGAACAACAGCATCAAAAGCATGTAGATGATCTCCTCCCGGGTGGATGCGCGCTGCACGATGGTGTAGAATGCCTCGGACATCATCTGGGACGCCGGAAAATACTGCGCGAGATAGTCCGTCATCTCCTCCGCAACGCCCGTCCCCGCAAAGAGCACGGTGTCGATCTCCCGCGTCGCCACGGAGCCCGTCTTATAATATTCCTTCTGTCGCTCGCAAAATTCATCATACGTATCGGCGCTGTAGCGATACGCGCCGCGGTCGCTGCCGTCCTCGTAGGAGAGGAACACGCACGCGCGCTTCTCCGAGCCGTCGCCCATCCAGCGCAGGTCCTTCTCGCGGCTCACGCCCACAACAGTGTAGGAAACGCCGTCGACGGTGACGGTTGCGCCCGACCAGTTGTCGGGGGAAATGCCGTAGGCCTCGGCTGCATTTTCCGAGAGAACGGCCTCTTTCGCACCGTCTTTGGGGAGCGCACCCGCCTGGGTCGCAAACACCAGGATCTTCGAGAGCACATCGCCGGCGCGGTTGTCCGCAAGCATCTTCTCCGGCAGGGAATAAATCTCAATCTCCTGCGCGCGGATCTCCTCGATGCGGGCCACGTCCGCAAAGTACACATCCTTTATGCCGAACTGCTCCGCAACCTTCGGAACGTCCGCGAGCAGCAGTGTCCGGTTCACGATCGGACTCTGGATCGCAAGGCCGCGCTGATTCCGGTAGTCGTTCACGAAATCGTCCGCGCCGGACTCCTCGTGATACACGGTCACCGCGTCCGCAGCCGGCGGCTCGCCGATGGAATACCGCCAATCCATGATAAACGCAACGATACAGACGAGGAAGAAAGCAATGATAAACACGGCCGCCGCACCGATAAGCGCGCCCCGCCGCCAGAACATCTTTCTTGCTCTTTGGTTCAAATCCATACGCACCTTACCTCTCCCCGGACAATGCGCGGAGCACACCGGTGCGGTGCACCCTGTCCGCAACGAACACGGCAAGGGCAATCTTTACAATATCGGGCAGAATGTACGGGAACACGCACAGCGACAGGATCGCGCCGACGCTTCTGCCGTTGGCGAACATCACCGCAAACCAAGCCGTTCCGAACGCATAGCAGACCGCCAGCCCGAGCAGAAGCCGCACGGAGGCACGCCATGCCGAGAACGCTCTTCCGCGCTCCATCACCCAGTACAGAAGGCCCATGCACAGGAAACCGACAATGTAGCCGCCCGTCGCCTTCGTGATCACTGAAAGGCCGCCCTGGAAGCCGGAAAATACCGGCGCCCCGGCCATGCCGAGCAGCAGGTACACTAAGATTGCAATTGTGCCGTTCCGGCCGCCCAACAAAGCGAGGGCCGCCGCCACACCGAAGATCTGCATCGTGAACGGGATCGTGAAAGGCACGGTGATCCACGCGGACACCGCGATCACGGCCGCCATCAATGCAATCGCGCACATGCTTTTTACATTCCAACCGGTCTTCTGTCTCTGTCTTGCTGTTTCCATCTTTGAAAATCCGTCCTTACTTTCTCTTTCTTTGTTTTCGCCGCCCATGCATTACACTGCGGTCCCCTTGCCGCCCAGCGTCCAGATCACCGTCACGGTGTCGGTCACCTCGATGTCATCCGGCTGGATGTCCAGGTTGTAGGCGCCGTACGCCATGTCCGCGCACTCCTTCGCCGCAAGCATCACCCGGCCGTTCATGGGCCGGACCTCAAAGTCCGGCGTCGCCATGGAATAATCGATATGCCGGATTTTGCCGAGGGTCACGCCCGACGATGCGGCCAGCACGCCGGCCTTCATTCTCGCATCCGCAACCGCGGCCGAGAGGAGAGCATTTTTCGAAGCCTCCGGATCCTTCACGGTGTAGCTCAGCGAGAATTCCGGATTGACCTCCGCATGGGCGAGGGCGTACAAAACCTTCCCAAGCCGGTCGTTGTCCGACGGAAAATCCACCTTCATCACGTGCCGGAACTCGTAGCCCACAAAGCGTTCCTTCCACTCGTGATTTTTCGTCTGATAACTCTCCGTCTTCGTCTGAACGGAAAATGACAACGTCTTCAGATCCTCGCGGGCAAAATCCATCTTCGCCAGCACCGCCGCCAGGCTCTCCGTGTCCTCGGACGAGTGCTGCAGCGACTCTGCATACTCCTTGTAGCAGCCCGTCAATGTGATCGTGATGCGTGTGACATCAGGCTTTAAGCGGAGCATCCCCTTGCCCGTCACACGAATTGTCGCCTCTCTCTCCATGCTAAACCTCCTTCTCCTTTTTGTCCTTCCACAACATATAGCGCCATTTGGCGATCGCCGTTCCGATGATGATCACGTAGCCGATCCAGCTGTATACATCCGGCAGCTCCGTGAGGAAGATCCACCCCAGGATCGCCGCGAACAGGATCTGCGAATAGTCGAACACCGAGATGTCCCGGGCCGCCGCCTTCGTGTACGCCTTCGTGATGCAAAGCTGCCCGCCGGTGGCGGAAAGGCCGGTCAGCATAAGAAACGCGAACTGCTCTCCGGTCATCGGGTGATAGTCAAAGATCAGTGCCGGCGCGGTCGCCAGACACGAGAACAGCGAGAACCACAGAACGATCACCGGTCCGCGCTCCCCGCGTTTGCCGAGGTAGCGGATAAACGTGTACCCGAGCCCCGCCGCGAGGCCGCCCGCTAAGCCCACAAGTCCGTAGAGCGTGGTTACGCCGCCGGTGGGCTTGACGACAAATGCCGCGCCCACAAGGGCGATCACGACGGAAAGCCACTCCACCGCGTTGGCCCTCTCCTTCAGGATCACGTACGACACCGCGATGGCAAAAAACGGCGAGAGCTTGTTCAGCATGCTCGCATCCGCGATGTGCAGGTGGTCCGCCGCAAAGAAATTGCAGAGGATTCCGCAGGTTCCGAAGAAGCTTCGCGCCAAAAGCCCCGGGATGCTTCCCCGCTGGATCCGGAATCCCTGTTTGCTCCGCAGCAGAAGCACAAACGCCACAAACACGGCCACGACGTTCCGGAAAAAAGCTTTCTGTATCGTGGGCAGGTCTCCGGCCTTGCGGACAAAAAACGTCATCAGGGCGAAGCAAAAGCCCGCCCCGATGATAAACAGTATCCCTTGTTTCTTGTTCTTGTCCATTCCCGATGCACCTGCTATACGACCGACTTCGGGTTAATGATACATCGTCTCGCGCCTACTGTCAATCCGATACGAAAAAGACCGCACCCGGGAAATGCCGGATGCGGCCTTTTTTGTTTGAGGTTTCGGGGCGGTGTTACCCTTCCCCGTATGTAATGCGCTTTCGCGCATGCCCCCGTAGGTTTCAAACAATTCTATTTTAACGTCTCAGGGGCATCAAAGAAAAGAACAGCTTGAGTAGAAATCGTTACCGTTTGAGTAATCGCAGGCGTTTTTGCACGGTTGCGGCGCATTTTTCACGCATTTTCCGCGTTATTCCGACTCCCCGGGAATCATGCTCCCGACTGCTCGACTGCTCCCCGCCAATAGACGCGCAGAACATGCACAGCAGAATTAAACCATACCACCTTCTCTTCATACTCTTCTCCCTCCGCAAAAGGTTACGGTCCCGTATATTTTAGACTCTTATTATCTCACGAAACAGAAAAAAACCAGGCGGAAGAAACAATCACGTTCCTTCCGCCTGAATTTTTCACAGAAAACAGATTGATTTTCCGGTTTTACCGGGGTTTACAGATAGTATGCAACGCCGCTCTCGAAGATCAGCTGGTTCTGCTCGCCGGTGATGTTCTTGGCTACGCCTTCGCCGCGGCGCTCGCTGTGCGCCATCTTGCCGAGGACACGGCCGTCCGGGGAGGTGATACCCTCGATCGCCCAGTAGGAACCGTTGGGATTGAACTGCTCCACCATGGTCGGGTTGCCGTTTTCGTCGACGTACTGCGTCGCGATCTGGCCGTTGTCGTAGAGCTTCTTAAGCCACTCGTCGTTGGCGACGAAGCGTCCCTCGCCGTGGGAAGCCGGAATGCTGTACACACCGCCGAGGGTTGCCTTCGCAAGCCAGGGGCTCTTGTTGGTAACGACCTTGGTGTAAACGCTCTTGCTGATGTGGCGGCCGATGTTGTTCATCGCAAGCGTCGGGCTGTCCGCGGTCTGCGGGCGGATCTCGCCGTACGGCACAAGGCCGAGCTTGATCAGCGCCTGGAAGCCGTTGCAGATACCCAGAGCCAGACCGTCGCGCTCCTTGAGGAGACGGTTTACCGCATCGCTGATGCGAGGGTTGCGGAACGCCGTTGCGATGAATTTGCCGGAGCCGTCGGGCTCGTCACCTGCGGAAAATCCGCCGGGGAACATCAGGATCTGCGCATCGTCGATGGCCTTCACAAACGCCTCAACGGAGTCCTGAATGCCTGCGCCGGTCATGTTGCGGAATACCACCGTGTTGACCTCTGCACCTGCGCGCTGCCATGCAAGCATGGAGTCGTACTCGCAGTTCGTGCCCGGGAATACCGGGATAAATACCTTCGGAACCGCAACTTTATGCTTTGCTACATAGATTGTCTTCGCGTCGAAGAGCTGCGTCGGAACCTTCGTGCTCTCGATGGCGTCAGCCATGTTCGAGCGGGTCGGGAACACCTGCTCCAGAGTTCCGGTGTAAGCTGCCAGGGCGTCCGCAAGCGGAAGCACCATGGCGTCGGCCTGACCGCACTCTGCCTTCTTCTCATCCTCGCAGCAGCCGCTGCCCATTTTCCAAACGATGCTGCCGTCGCCGGTTACCTTGCCGACCTTGCGGTACGCAATGCCTGCCGCATCGAGCATCGCAAGCTTGTCCTCCTCGATTTCCGCGAGGATGCTGCCGTATGCCGGAGCCAT
>CACZRV010000008.1 GCA_902783725.1 uncultured Lachnospiraceae bacterium
CAAGTCTCACGAGAATCCTTCCATCAAGAAGGTTTACGAGGAGTTCTTCGGCGAGTTCGGCAGCCACAAGGCTCATGAGATTCTCCACACGCACTACGTAAAGAGAAGCATCAACGGCTGATCAAAAACGACATACGAAAGTATGAGAAAAGAAAGGATCGGGTAACCGGTCCTTTCTTTGTTTTCGGAAAATGCAGCTTATCGTTATTTTATGCGGTTTTGCCTTGCCATTTTTTGCTTTTTACGGTACAATGTGCTTGTGTGTTTTGGAAGGCGGTTACGCTGATATTATGGGAAAGTGTGGTAAAGTGAATATGGACGATTTGTTTGACAAGTGTTACAAGTTTACAAAGGTCGAGGAAATCAAGGATTTGGGGGTTTATCCTTATTTCCATGCGCTTGAGAGCCGTCAGGATGTGGAAGTCATCATGGAGGGCAAGCGGCGCATCATGCTCGGTTCGAACAACTATCTGGGACTGACGACGCACCCGGAGGTTGTGGAGGCCGGCATCAAAGCATTCGAACAATACGGCTCCGGCTGCTCGGGCTCGCGTTTTTTAAACGGAACGCTGCAGCTTCACCTCGAGCTGGAAGCGGAGCTTGCAAAGTTTTTGCGCAAGGAGAGTGTGGTAACATTTTCCACGGGTTTCCAGTCGAATCTGGGAATCATCAGCGCGCTTGTGGGACGCCATGACTATGTCATCTGCGACCGCGAGAACCATGCGAGTATCTACGACGGCTGCAAATTGAGCTACGGCACGATGCTTCGGTATTTTCATTCGGACATGGAGGACCTGGAGCGTCAGCTTCAGAAGGTGCCGGAAAATGCAGGCTGTCTGATCGTGACCGACGGCGTGTTCAGCATGGGCGGCGATATCGCCAAACTTCCGGAGATTGTTGCGCTTGCCAAGAAGTACGGTGCTCGCGTCATGGTTGACGATGCGCACGGCCTCGGCGTCATCGGCGAGGGCGGCCGCGGTACGGCCAGCTACTTCGGGCTGGAGAACGAAGTCGACATCTACATGGGAACATTTTCCAAGTCGCTTGCGTCGCTCGGCGGTTACATGGCATCGAGCGAGAGAGTGGCGAACTTTGTACGGCACAACTCGCGTCCGTTCATCTTCTCGGCGTCCATCACGCCGGCAAGCTGTGCGGTAGCGCTGACGGCACTTCGCATCCTCGAGCGCGATCCTTCGCTTCCGCTGAAGCTTCAGGCGATTTCCGCGCGTGCCCGCAAGGGACTTCTGGACCGCGGAATCCGCATTCGCATGAGCGACACGCCGATCATTCCGATCTACACCTACGACACCGAGACGACGCTTCTTCGCGCGAAGCAGCTCTACGAGGCAGGCGTCTACGTCAATCCGGTGCTTCCGCCCGCGACAGCTCCGACCGAGTGCCTCCTGCGCACCAGCTACATGGCTTCGCACACCGAAGCGCTGGTCGACGAGGCGGTGGACATCATTGCGACCGTTCTCAGCACGCCCGCCACGCTGTAAGGTGCGTCCTGTTCGGACAATCAAACAACAAAACGACAAACCGCCGATCCGAATCCGGACCGGCGGTCTTTTGTATGTATGAGAACCCCCCCGTTTTACATATCTTTTTTCTTCATCACCCGGATGCCCAGCCGGATGCACGCAAGGACTACAAGAGCGTTGAAGACGAGACAGCCGACGAAGAACAGGCCGGGCGAGCGTACGTACGATCCTCTAAGGAAATCGAAAGCCCGCTCAAATGTCGTATACATTAACCCGCTGTCGACTATTATGTACAGTAAGAAGACCCACGGGATAGCGGCAAGGATGAAAAAAGCTTTGGTAGCGCCTAGCTTCAGCGTGATCGGAACCGCCGCGGAGGCAACGCCCATCGCAAAAAAGTACGCGACGCTGTTGAGCCCGAACACGGTCGACAAGGTCTGGTTGGGGGTTGGTCCGTAAATCAGGATGCCCAGGCCTAATGCAGCCTTGGTGCATACCCAGAAACCCGCAAGAAGAACAAAGGCATATACATTCTTCTCGACAACGTATGTCTTTGCATCGACTGGCATGCTCATCAGGTAGGAGTAGCCGGTCCGATCATCGTCGCTTAAGCAGGCGAAGAAGAAGCCGAGCGCCAGAACATAGCCGACCATGTCGATGACCGAAGCATAATCGGATAAAAGAACGCAGATAAACAGGGAGACTGCAGTCAGCAGCACCGATGATAAGTGTTTAAAACAGACGTAACGGTCTTTTGTCAACAATCCTTTCATTTTACTCACCCCCAAGCATGATTATGATAACGCTGTCCAAACTGCCGTTTTCGATGACGAGGTTCGGATAATTGTCCAGAAAATACTGTTTCTCCGTCGTCAGGCAGGCGTAGCCGAACGATTCCTTCCGGGACCCGAGAATGTATTGTTTCTCGAGCTTGTCGTAGTCCGCGGCGCTCACACGGAGGACGCCGTACTGTCCGAGAATCGTGTCCGTGTCCTCGTGGAGCACGATCTTTCCGTCGTCGATCAGGTAGATATCGTCGCAGAAGCCCTCGAGGTCCGACGAGATGTGCGAGCTGATCAGCACGGACCGCTCGGGATCTTTCGCCAGATATTCCCGCAGAAGATCGAGAATCTCGGTGCGCGCGACGACGTCGAGGCCGGCCGTGGGCTCGTCGAGAACCAGAAGCTTTGCCTCGTGCGTGATCGCCATGAGGACACGGAGCTTTGCCTTCATTCCGGTGGAAAATGTGCTGACAGCCTTGTTGAGAGGCAGCTTCTGCGCTTCACACAGAGAGCGGAAGGACGCCTCGTCGAAGCGAGGGTACATTTGCCGCAGGATGTCGATGATGTGCGAGACCTTCAGCTGCTCGTTGAGTCCGGAGTAGGAGAGCGCCGCGCCGATAGCTTCCTTGTCCTTTGCGACAAACTCTCTGGGATCCTTGCCGAAGACTCTGGCAGTGCCGCCGTCCGATTTGATCAGGCCGAGGATGGCTTTGATGGTAGTGCTCTTGCCTGCGCCGTTGCGGCCCAGAAGGCCGGTGACTCTTCCGGCCGGGATCTCCATAGAGATATCCAGCGAAAAGTCTTTGTAGTTTTTTTGAAAATGATTGAGTGAGATCATAATAGTGTTCCCCCTTGTGTTCGATGGCGCGGATCAGGATTCCGCGAGAAGAATGTCGATGATCTCACGGATTTCCTGCTCCGTAAGACCGACTGTTTTAGCGCGCGTCACCGCGGTCGCAAAATCCTCCTCGACAGCCTTCCTTCGGGCTTCGACGGCCAGCTGGCGGTCGGTGGCGGCAACGTAGGTGCCCTTGCCGTGCACCGTCACGACGAAGCCTTCCTCCTCCAGTTTGTCGTAGGCTTTCTTGACGGTCAGGGCGCTGATGCGAAGCTCGGCCGAGAGGTTTCGAACGGACGGCAGCACCTCGCCCTCCGCGAGTGCACCGTCGATGATCGCATGTTTGATCTGGCCGGTCAGCTGCTCGTACACCGGAACCATGGATGAATTGTTCAGAATGATTTGCATATCGGATTCCCCCCTTTCTGCTGTCATCTGTTGACAGTAAACAGTATATAACAGTTTGAAACAGTTGTCAACTGTTATATGGTGTTTATTTCAAAATATTTTGCGTCACAAGAAAAAGCGCCTCCCGGCGGGGTACCGCAGCGGGAAGCGCTTGCGTTTTGTCATTTTCCGAGGGGTCACTCCACCGGGAAGCAGATTTCGGTCACGTATTCGTCGGGGTTTTGCGTCTGCGCGGGACTCACGTGATAGATGTTGAACATCGGGCCGTTCTGCGTGTAGCCGTTTTGCTTGATCCACGAAACGACCGTGGCGGTCGCCTCACCCATCTGGTCGTAGCTTCCGCGGATGACGCAGCTCGCGACCTTCACCGCAGGGAGCGTCACAAACTTGACATGCTCCGTGTCGGGGTAGGTGCCTTTGACGGTCATCGAGGCGAGGATGGAAACATTTTCCTCCTTGTACTCGGGGTCGAGAAATGCTGCGCAGGCAAGGCAGGGATCCGCAGGCACAAGCGGTGTGGCCGCCGTCTCCGCGAACATCGTATTCCAGAGGATTCCCTCGTCGTTGTAGGTCGGAACGACCATCTGCACCGTTGCGGCGTAGCGCTCCGGAATGGTTTTTACAGTAACATCGAAACTCATGGTTTGCTCCTTTCGTAGCCTCTTGCGGGCTGTGTCCAGAAGCATCAGCCGATACTCCGTCTGCTTCGAGATGTCCGTAAGTTCCTCCTGCTGTCTGGCAAGGAAGGCGTCCATTCGCTCCGGATCGTCGTAGATCTCGAGCATCCTTGTGATGTCCGCAAGCGAGAAGCCCATGTCCTTGAGGGACGCGATGCGCCCTGCCGTGAAGAGCTGGTCCTCGCGATAGTAGCGGTACCCGGTGAACGTGTCGATCTCCGCGGGCCGAAGAAGCCCGATGTCGTCGTAGTGGCGAAGCATTCTGATGCTGATTCTGGAAAGTTTTGAAAAATCGCCGATCTTCAGCATGATTGATTCCTCCATGGAGTTGCCGTCCGCGGTCTGCGACGGCAGTTTTTCTTGAGCTCGATGTAACTGTAAGCCCTCACACAGTGTGAGAGTCAAGGGCTTTTTTGAAAAATCGCAAAAGATTTTCCGGTCTATCCGATTATACCGCGCAGAAAGGGTCTTCGCAAGGTTTGCATTTTTCGAAAAATGCCTCTTGACAGCAAACTGTACTAGTCGTATAATACAGTCAACCGTATTACATGGGTAATACAGTTTGAAGTTGTGGGAAGTCGTAATACAGGGAAACAGAAGATGATTACTTTTAACACATTTAAACCGACCGAGGGAACGCCGATCTACCAGCAGATCCTCCTCTATGTCAAGCGCGGTGCGGTGGCGGGAACGATCCGGGACGGCGACGAGCTGCCGTCGCGACGCGTTTTGTCGGCGCTTCTCGGGATCAATCCGAACACGGTGCAGAAGGCGTTCCGGCTTTTGGAGGACGAGGAGTTGATCACGTCGCAGACCGGCGCGAAGAGTTATATGACCCTGAGCGCAGCGAAGATCGAAAGGCTGCGGGAGGACCTGCTCCGCGAGGATATCCGCGGAATCGCGGGGGCACTGCGGCAGATGGGGATTGACAAGGAGGAGGCGCTTCGGCTCCTCTCCGAGAACTGGGAGGAGAGCGAATCATGAGAGAGCATTTGTCGGTGTTGAAATTGCAGGTGCGTCGGAAAATGCCCAAGGCCCTTCTGGTGATCCTCTTCACGGTGGTTGTCGGAAGCCTGGGGTATTGGCTTTTGGGATTCCGTCATAACGATGCAGCGGAGATGCAAAAGTATCTGGAGGAGGTCGCCTCGAGGGAGTATACCGAAGACACTTTGGCGAAGGCCCGGTCCTTTGCAAACGGCGGCTCGTCCCTGTACATCGGGATCGTGTGCATCATCGGTTTCCTCGGGATGATGTGGGCATGCATAGATTTTCCATCGAAGAAATCGAAATCCGTTTACACGCTGCGGAGACTCCGGACGTCGGAAACCGCCGTACTCGTGTGGGACGCAGTGATCAATGCGGCGCTGTTTCTGGTCCTGTGGGTGTGTGCCATCGTCTTGATCTTCCTGGCCGGGCGCATCTACGAGTCTGGCGCGGGATTTGTGGAGGGGCCGCAGGGAATCACGGCAGCCATCGGAAGAGATGCCTTTTACCGGGGAATCGTTCCCGTGGTATATCCCTGGATCGCACTGCGAAACGTGGTTGCGGCAGTCTGCTGCGGTCTGCTGTGTGCCGGGGCATCCTACCGGCTGCAGAACCGCTCGACGCCGTTTGGTGAAATCCTGGCCATCGGTATCATTCTGATCGCAATCCCGTTCCGGTTCGATATTCATCTCGATGCCATGCAGGGCGTTTATCGGAAACTTCTTTTCGACTGGATTTTCAGAGTGTTGCTTGTGTTCGGGCTGTGTCTGCTGACGTTTACGGACAGCCGCCGCAGAAAGGAGAAGTGATGATACGAAAATTCTTTCCCCCGGGAGCGAGGATTACGTGGGAGATTCCATTCTGTTCCCTGATGTTCGGGTTCTGTATCGGCGGGGAATTATCCTTCTTCATATTGTTCTGGAATAAGCACGCGGAGCTGTATGACACCCATGCGGGCATCCGTATACTGCATCCGGGTCGGTTGATGCCGACGCTCACAAGCCTTGTGTCCGGACTGCTGCTTTGGTTTTGGGTCCTGGCGTTAGGGTGCATCGGCCTTGCCATTCTCCATTACGCGAGCTTTTACCGGGAAAGCAGAAGCATTTACGTGATGAAGCGGGTTCCGAGTCGCGCGGAACTGCATGTTCGTTGTCTGACCTTTCCGGTGCTGACGATCGTCATCGCCCTGATCGTTTCGTATGTGTTGTTCCGCATCTGTGTGTGGTATTACTTCCGTCACACGCCGGAACCCTGTATTCCGGATCATGTGATACCGAGTTTTTGGAGGGTTTTACTGTGATTGAGATCAAGAATGTTTCAAAGAAATACTGGGAATCGGTGAAGGCGCTGGACCGCATCGAGCTGACCATCAAACCCGGGGAGATCATCGGGTTGTTCGGCGAGAACGGTGCCGGCAAGACCACGCTTATGAAGAGCATTCTGGGAATCCAGAGCTTTGATGGCTGCATTTTACTGGACGGTGAGCCGATCACGCGCAAGAACATCAGCCGCCTCTCCTTCGGAACCTGCGAGCACAGCTTCTTTCCGACTCTGACGGCGTCGGAAAATGCAGCGTTTTTCAAGGAGCATTTTCCGAAGTTTAACGAAAAGCGTTTCACGGGCCTGACGGAGTTTTTCGAGCTCCCGACGAAGACGAAGGCGAAGAACCTTTCCACCGGTCAGCAGAACCAGCTGGAGGTGATCTTAGCGCTGTCGCAGGGGGCGGAGTACATTTTCCTCGATGAGCCCTTTGCGGGCAATGACATCTTTAACCGCGAGGATTTTTACAAGGTGTTGCTGGGAATTCTGAATCCGGACGAGACGATCGTATTGTCCACACACCTGATCGAGGAAGTGGCAGGGTTTATCGACCGGGCGGTGTTGATCCGCAAGGGCAAGCTGATCGACGACAGGCAGGTGTCTGAGATCGAGGCAGAGGGATTGTCTTTGACGGACTATGTGAAGAAGACTTACGGCTACCGTTCGGACCGGGTGAGCAAGGCGCTGGACACCATCATCGGGGAGGAGGAAGAAAATGCGTAAGTGGTTGGCTGCATTTACCGCAGTCTGCATCGCCGCGGCAGTCGGCGGAGTTTTGATCGTCGGGAGCATGCGAAGACAGGCGAAGGCGGTTGAGGTCACCGGGACGACGCTCTCCGGAGACGGAAGTGCGGCGGAAGGGTTGATCATGGAGACCGTGTACGGGATGAACCGCGCGTACTGGACCTCGGTGACGGAATGGACCGTTTCGGGGACAAAGACAGAGACACAGTACCGGTATCTTGCGGAGGAACCGAGGCTGACCCCGGTCAACTTCGGCCTTTCTCTGCTGGACGACGGTCTGTGGTATTGCACGAACGGGGATATGGCCGAGTATTGGTGGAATGTCTACGGACGGCCCGTGAGCAACGGAGGAAATGCTGTTGAAATACCGCTAAACAGTATTACGTATTACGAACCCGCGAGGCTTGAGCTTGTCAGGTGGAACGTACTGCTGGGAGACGCCTATGAAGCGGAGGATAAGATCAATGACTTTCTTCGCATCAAGGTGCCGGACTGGCAGGTTGTCAGGCTGAGCCACACCCGCACATGGGACGCGGATTTTCAGGAGATGTATGATGATTACGATGCGGACATTTACGCGGGAGAGGATACGTATTATCCGAAGGTGATGTCTGCTTACACGGGGGAGAAGCTGTTCTTCGGCGTCGGAAACCGTTCCTGGCGCGGGCAGATCCTGGATTTTTCCGATACTCCCGGCGGATACGGCGTCTACATGATCCCTATCCGGAAGATAGGAACTTTGAAGACAGCGGTGGAGTACGAGCAGAAGACTCTTTTTGATGATTACCAGATCCGGATCGTGGAAACGGCATATAAGACCGGAGAACCGGAGGTGGTGCTGCCCCTGAAGCCGGAGGATCAGCTGTTGGGGATGTCCATGAGCGAGGACCTTACGAAACTGTTTGTATTGACCCTCGAGGACGGACGATTCGTTGCCACCGTGATGGATACCGGCTCGCTTCAGGTGCTCGCCCGCATTGATCTTTGCGAGAACGATATTCCGGAGGATCCGACCATCGAGTGCCACGCGGGAGAGAATTTCGGAGCATTTTTCGTCTGGAACACGGATCGTTTGTTTATTCTCTATCCGTATGCGGACGGAGAGTGGAGGCCGATCACGCTCACGGGGCTCGAAAAGCTGGAGATCATGGGATGGTACCGGTTCCGGCAGGCCCGGGTGGCATGCGACGGCGAGAGGACGGCGATCGTCTGGGACGAGAGTGAGTATATCGCCTCGGAGGCGTTCTACCTCACGGTTTTCGATAAGGAAAAACCGGTATATACCGGGCGGTTTTACAACAGTTTGAAGCTCGCCAATCGAAATGAGAATCTGTCGGTGGAAGATAATATCCGGCGGGAAGACTTCCGGATCCGCTGGAGCGAGTGATCCGGGAAGAAAGTTATAAAAGAGTCTGCAACCGTGCGATCACACCTTCGTCGCACTCCGGAATACCGGCGCAGGGAAAAGGAATTCCGAGTGCTTCGTACTTGGTAATGCACAGTTTGCGGAAAGGAAGAAGCTCAATCTTTTGAAGATTGTCATAGCGGCGCGCGAGGGAAGCCATGGCGCTCACTTCCTCCCCGGAGTCCGTATAGCCGGGGACGACGACATGGCGGACCCAGAGCGGTACCTGCAGAGCTTGTGTGAGGGATAAAAAAGACAAAACCCGGGAAAGACTGCCTTTCGCATGCGAGAGGTAGTCTTCTTCGGTTGTAAACTTAATGTCGCAGATGACCAGATCGGTCACCGAGAGAAGCGCTTCGAACACCTCGCGCCGCTCTTCGGAAAATGCTCCTCCCGACGTGTCGAGGCAGGTGTGAATGCCCTCGGCCTTGAGAGCGCGGAAGAGCTCCGTGACAAATGCCGCCTGCAGAAGCGGTTCGCCGCCGGAGACCGTAACGCCGCCGTCCGTGCCGAAGTAGGTGCGGTAGCGAAGCACCTTGGAAACCACTTCCTCCACCGTGTATTCCGTGCCGCCGGCCGGGTCCCAGGTGTCGGGGTTATGGCAGTACATGCAGCGGAGAGGGCAGCCCTGCAGGAAGATCACGAAACGTAACCCCGGGCCGTCGACGGCGCCGAGGGATTGAAACGAGTGAATGCGGCCTGCGATTGCAGAAGGCAGCGATGCGCCTTTGGATGAAGGGATGTCTGATTTGTACAAGTCTTTCATGGCGTTTCCTTTGAACAATACCTACCGAATCAAGTAAAACCGGTATCCGGTAGGTGTGCGAGAGACGGCGATTCTGAAATTATACCTACCAATCAAGAGAAAATCGGTGTTCAGTAGGTGTGCGAGCCGGAAACAAGTCGCCACGGGGGGGAGATTTGTTGAAATCGCACCTACCAATCAGCGAAAAATCGATGTTTGGTAGGTGCGTGGCATTTTTAATATGTTATACCGCCTCGTGGAACGTGCGGGAGATGACTTCCTTCTTCTGCTCGAGAGTGAGCTTGTTGAAGGTCACGGCGTAGCCGGAGACGCGGATCGTGAGGGTCGGATACTTCTCCGGGTGGTTCATGGCGTCAATCAATGTTTCGCGATTCAAAACGTTGACATTCAGGTGATGAGCCTTCTGCGCGAAATACCCGTCCAGAATGTGGATGAGGTTACTGCAGCGCTCCGCCTCGCTGTGTCCGAGAGCCTGCGGAATGATCGAGAACGTGTTGCTGATGCCGTCCTTGCAGGTCTTGTAGGAGAGCTTCGCCACCGAGTTGAGGGAGGCGAGAGCACCGCTTTTATCGCGGCCGTGCATCGGGTTGGCACCGGGCGCGAAAGGCTCGCCGGCGCGACGTCCGTCGGGCGTGTTGCCGGTCTTCTTGCCGTACATGACGTTCGAGGTGATGGTGAGGATCGAGAGCGTGTGCTCGGCGTTGCGGTACGTAGGAGTCTTGCGAAGAGCCGCTAAGAAGAGCTCGGTCTGCTCCTTCGCAAGCAGGTCCACACGGTCGTCATCGTTGCCGTAGCAGGGGAACTCGCCCACGGTCTCGAAATCCTTGATCAAGCCGGTCTCCGGGTCGCGGATGGGCTTGACCTTCGCGTATTTGATCGCGGAGAGCGAGTCGGCGAGAACCGAAAGGCCTGCGACGCCGAAGGCCATGTAGCGGTGCACATCGGTGTCGTGCAGGGCCATCTGGGTCTTCTCGTAGGCGTATTTGTCGTGCATATAGTGGATCATGTTCATGGCGGTGACGTAGGTCTTCGCGAGCCAGTCGCGGTAGAAGGCCATGCGCTCGCACACCTTGTCGTAGTCGAGATATTCGCCGTCGTAGACCGGCATCTCCGGGCCCACCTGCAGGTTGTAACGCTCGTCGCGGCCGCCGTTTAAGCTCATCAGAAGGAGTTTTGCCAGGTTCGCGCGGGCGCCGAAGAACTGCATGTCCTTGCCCAGGCGCATGGCGGAGACGCAGCAGGCGATGCCGTAGTCGTCGCCGTAGATCGGGCGCATGAGGTCGTCATTTTCATACTGGATGGCGTCGGTGTCGCAGGACACCTTCGTCGCAAAATTCTTAAAGTTCTGAGGAAGGTCCTTCGACCACAGCACCGTGAGGTTCGGCTCTGCGGACGGTCCCAGGGTATAGAGCGTATTCAGAATGCGGAAGGAGTTCTTCGTGACAAGCGTGCGGCCGTCCTCGCCCATGCCTCCCACGGACTCGGTGATCCACATCGGATCGCCGGCGAAGAGCTCGTTGTACTCGGGGGTTCTTAGGTGCCGCGCCATGCGAAGCTTCATGACGAAATCGTCCAGGAGCTCCTGCAGCTCGCTCTCGGTGAAGACACCGTTTGCGAGGTCGCGTTCGAAGTAAATGTCAAGGAATGTGGAAGTGCGGCCTAAACTCATGGCAGCACCGTTTTGCTCCTTGATGGCGCCGAGGTAGCCGAAGTACAGCCACTGGATCGCCTCGCGGGAGTTGGTTGCGGGCTTGCTGATATCGATGCCGTAGAGAAGAGCCATGTCCTTGAGCTTTCCGAGGAAATTGATCTGCTGGTACAGTTCCTCCAAGCGGCGGATGGTCTCTGCGTCCATGGGCTGCGAAGCGGCGAGCGCTGCCTTGTCCTTCGTCTTGCCCTCGATCAGACGGTCGACACCGTAGAGAGCCACGCGGCGGTAGTCGCCGATGATACGGCCGCGGCCGTAGGCATCCGGAAGACCGGTGATGATGCCGACGTGGCGGGCCTTGCGGATCTCATCGCTGTAGACGCGGAAGACGCCGTCATTGTGGGTGGTGCGGTATAAAAATTCCTCCTCGACCTTCTCGGAGAGTTCGTAGCCGTACGCCTGGCAGGCTTTTCTCGTCATGTTGAGGCCGCCGAAGGGATTGACGCCGCGGCGCAGCGGCCGGTCGGTCTGTAAGCCCACGATCAGCTCCTTCTCCTTGTCGAGGTATCCTGGCTTGTAGTTGAGAAGCGAGGTGACATGCTGCGTGTCGATGTCGAGAACGCCGCCGAACTGCTGCTCGAGGTCGAAAAGGTGGGTAAGCTTGCCCATCAGTTCCTTCGTGCGTTCCGTTGCACCGGCGAGGAAGCTCCCGTCCCCCTCGTAGGGCGTGTAGTTCTTCTGGATGAAGTCTCTGACGTTGATCTCCGTCTCCCAGGCTCCACCGGTAAATCCTTTCCAAGCATCCATGGTACTACCTCCTCCTATGTTGTAAACGTCGCTGTAACGCGCTGACGTGACATTGCGGGAAACAAAAAGAGCAACAGATCAAATTGAACTGTTGCCCAGACGGTCGGCTTAATGACAGCCCTGCGGCTGTCTCTCGCATTTAACCCCACTGTGGTTAGTTCCACATGAACCGTCAGAGGCTAAATGTTCTTCACTTGAACTCAGCATAGCACAAGATGTTGTGGCAGTCAAGAGGACATTTTCACGAAAAAAGAGCGGAAAATGCAGATTTTCCTGTCATTTTCCGTTTGATTCCCGCGGGGCGAGATGTTACAATGAAACCGAACCCCAAGGCGGCGAAGGAACGCCGTATTTTCCCTCTGCTTAGCGTGTATACGGAGACCCCCCGATGAAAGAAAAATTCGAACGGCTTGTGCGGATGGCGCGCGGACGCAATGTCTACATCCAGACGCACGACTACCCGGACCCGGACGCCCTGGCTTCCGCGTTCGGTCTGCAGCAGCTTTTAAAGGTATACGGCATCGAGGCGCCGATCTGCTATTTCGGCACCATCGAGAAGGTCAACATCCGCATGATGATGGATGTCTTCGAGCTGGAGTCCCTCTCGGAGAAGGAGATGGACAGGATCGACCTCGACTCCGTGGTCATCAATGTGGATGTCCAGAAGAACAATTCGAACCTCACCGACATGCGCGGGGAGGAGATGGTGTGCTTTGACCATCACCCCTGGGTGACGGACGTGGCGTACGACATTGTGTTCCACAAGATCACGGGCGCCTGCGCGACCATCATCGCAGAGCTGTACGAGGAACTCGGCGTTCCGATCCCGAGGGACGTTGCGACAGCGCTTTTGTACGGCATCAAAATGGACACGCGCAACCTCTGCTCCGGCGTCACCGACGGCGATCTGGAGATGTTTGCGCACTTACATAAATACGCCGACGGCGACCTGATCACGCGGCTGGACAACAACAGCCTTCAGCTCTCGGACCTTCGGGCGTACGGCGCGGCGATCCAGAACATTGTGGTGTACGGACGGATGGGCTTTGTGCACATTCCCTTTGACTGCCCGGACGGTCTGATCGCCAGTGTCTCGAACTTTATCCTGTCCCTGGATGCGGTGGAGATCTCGGTGGTGTACGCCGACCGCGGCAAGGGGTACAAATTTTCCGTGCGCTCGGAACTTTCCCATGTCAATGCGGGGCAGCTGATCAACCTTGCGCTGCGGGATGTGGGCAACGGCGGCGGCCATGCGACGATGGCGGGCGGCCTGCTCTTCGGGGAGCGCAAGCACTTGCTCACGGGCGATCCGCACTCGGCGATCCGCAAGCGCTTCACCGAGACGTTAGAGAAACTGATGGCACACTAAAAGGAGTGAACGATGAAAAAACGGATTCTTGCCTATCTTGCGGCGATCGACGAGCTTTTAAGGCATCCGCCCATCGCGGTGAACTACGAGGATGAGGTGAAAAAGCATCTGGTGCAGATCGGATTTTTCATGCACGAGCGGCTGATCCACCTGATCGTGACAGTGCTCTTTGCGGCCCTGGCCGTGGGCGTCGCCCTGTTCTTCGTGGCTTCACCGGGCATTCCGATACTTCTTCTGTTCGGCATGCTGCTGGTGCTTTTAGTGCCGTACATCATGCATTACTACCTTCTGGAGAACGGCGTACAGAAGATGTATGAGCAGTACGACGAGCTGCTTCGGCGGAGCGAGGAGCAGAAGAAAGAAGAGGCATTCCGGGAAGAATAAACCATGCCCCGTGTGCAATTCCGCATTGCGTACGGGGCATGTTTGTGATATAACAGGTAAGGATTGCGGCCCGACCGCATAACAGGAGGATTTTCATGAGCGAACATAACAGAAACAATGCTGCACCGGAGGAGTGCACCCACGATTGTTCCACGTGCAGTGCGAACTGCGGCAGCAGAGAGGCGAAAAATGAGAGTTTTCTCGCGGCAGCGAACAAGAACAGCCGCGTTAAGAAGGTCATCGGTGTCGTCAGCGGCAAGGGCGGCGTAGGAAAGTCGTTCGTCACCGTCAATCTTGCGACGCAGATGCAGAAGAAGGGATACCAGTGTGCGATCCTGGACGCGGACATCACCGGTCCGTCCATCCCGAAGGCGCTGGGCGTCAAGGGACCCGCACGGGGCAATGACGACGGCATCTGGCCCATCGAGAGCAGCAAGGGCATCCGCGTGATGAGCATCAACCTTCTTTTGGACGAGGAGGAGTCCCCGGTCATCTGGAGAGGCCCGGTGATCGCGGGAACCGTGAAGCAGTTCTGGACCGATGTGTGCTGGGGCGACGTGGACTACATGTTTGTGGATATGCCCCCCGGAACCGGCGACGTGCCGCTTACGGTGTTCCAGTCGCTGCCGGTGGACGGGATCGTCATCGTGACGAGCCCCCAGGATCTTGTTTCCATGGTGGTGGCAAAGGCCGTCAACATGGCGAAGATGATGAACGTGCCGATCCTCGGGATCGTTGAGAATTACAGTTATTTCCGGTGCCCGGACTGCGGCGGAGTGCATGCGGTGTTCGGGGAGAGCAGGATTGAGGAAGTGGCGGCGCATCACGTGCTTCCGGTGCTTGCAAAACTGCCCATTGATCCGGATGCCGCGAAGGTTGTCGACATGGGACTTGCAGAGCAGCTCGAGGTGCATGAACTCGACGGTGCCGTGGCAAGGATCGAGGCGGCTCTTCCGGTGGCAAAATAAACAATCGCCGTTGACAGACAAAGGGCAATCGTCTATAATTATAATCGGTTGTGAATTGTTGCGCGCGATGTCACAACCTTGGAAAAATGCAGGTTCGGAGGGCTTGGTATGCGTGTGATCGCCGGAACGGCAAGAAGGCTTTTGCTGGTGACGCCGGCGGGCAGGGATACGCGTCCGACGACGGACCGGATTAAGGAAACATTATTCAATATTTTACAGCCGCATCTCGCGGGCTGCCGGTTTTTGGATCTGTTTGCCGGCAGCGGCGGAATCGGGATCGAAGCGCTCTCCAGGGGTGCTTCCTTCGCCTGTTTTGCGGACAGTTCGCGGGAGGCAATCGCCTGTATCAAGCAAAACCTTACGCACACCGGATTTACGAACCGTTCGGCCGTGTACGCCATGACCGCGCAGGCAGCGATCCGGCAGATGCGCTCGGAGCACCGGGAGTTTGATCTCGTGTTTTTAGACCCGCCCTACGGGAAGGGTCTGGAGATCACGGCACTCACGCTTCTTAAGGAGGCGGGGCTTTTGGCGGAGGACGCGATGATCGTTGTCGAGACGGCGGCGGGAATCGACCTCGAGCCGTTTGCTGCGGCGGGATACCGCGTTTCCTCGATCAAAGAATACAAGACGAATCAGCATCTCTTCTTAACGCTTGCGTGAGAGTGCGGTTCGAGACACAGGAGTGGTATGAAGACAGGAATCTACGCCGGAAGCTTTGACCCGATCACGCTGGGGCATCTGGATGTCATCAAGCGGGCCGCCCGGATCACGAAGCGGCTGATCATCGCGGTTTTGAACAACAATGCGAAGAAACCCGCATTTTCCGTTGAGGAGCGTGTGGAGATGATCCGCAAAGTGACGAAGGACATTCCGGGCGTTGAGGTGATGTCGTTCTCGGGATTGACGGTGGATTTTGCGAAGGAGCAGAATGCCAACGTCCTGGTGCGCGGACTTCGTGCCGTGACCGATTTCGAGTATGAGCTTCAGATTGCGCAGTTAAACCACAAGCTGAATCCGGATGTCGATACGATCTTTTTGACCACCAGTGTGGAGTATTCCTACTTAAGTTCCAGTATTGTCAAAGAAATTGCAAGCTACGGCGGCGACATTTCACAGTTCGTTCCGCCGGAAGTCGTTCGGGACGTGTACGACAAATTGTATCAGCCAAAGGAGATATGAGAGAATGGGAGCATCGATTGAGAAGACAATTGACGAGATCTACGAGTTTGTAGAGAGTTGCAAGACCTCCGGTTGGGGCGGAACCAAGGTTTCCGTGCCGAAGGACGAGCTGTACGAACTTCTTCAGGAGCTGAAGGAGCGTACCCCGGACGAGATCAAGCGCTACCAGAAGATTATCGCAAACCGCGACAGCATCATTGCGCAGGCAGAGGAGCGTGCGGAGGGCATCATCAAGGAAGCAAAGGTGAAGGCCGAGCAGCTTGTCAGCGAGAACGCGATCGTGCAGCAGGCATACAACAAGTCCCAGGAGATGATCTCCCAGGCTTCCGAGGAGGCAGCGGAGATCCGCAGCAGCGCGGAGAGCGATTCCGAGACCATCCGTAACGGCGCTCTCAACTACGCGAACGAGATCATGACCGACATGGAGCGTATCCTTGCCGATGCATTTAACACCTCGAAGAAGCAGGCCGAGGGTCTGATCAACGCCCTGAACGACAGCTATACCGTTGTTGCGGCGAACCGCAAGGAGCTTGCGGCACAGCTCAACCCGCAGGATGCATTTGCCTTCGACGATCCCATCGCATCCGTAAGCGATGACGACGATGACATTCTCAGCAACTACAATGAGAATACCTTCCTCGAGGGGATCGAAGAGTAATTCCTGACGAAAGTGTTAATAACCGGAGAAGAGTAGATAGCCCCGAACGGCAAGAGTGCTGTTCGGGGCATTTTGTAAAGCCCGTGCAGTTCTTTCACGGGGCGCTGCAAAAATACGAAAAAAAGTTTTTCGAAAAATGAACCTTTTGCGGAACTCGTGACAGTATATCTTTGAAAGAAAAACTACGGAAAGGGGGTTTCCATGACTAAAAGTGATTTGGAGCTGCTGATCGAAAAGCACGGAAATGACATTTATCGTTTCTGCTATCACCTGACCGGCAGCCAATACGATGCGGATGACTTGTATCAGGACACCCTCTGCAAAGCGTTTGAAATACGAACGCGGATCAAGAAACTGGATGACGGCGTACTATTGGAGAAGGAGAGGAACTACTGCCTGGGGATCGCGATCCGGCTGTACCGGAACTCCTGCCGGAAGAAAGCGAATCGTGTCGAGGAATCCCTCGACAATGAAGAGAAGAAATATAATGAGCGGCTTGCGTCGGGGTTTAAGACAGAGGAGATCATCGAGAGAAAGGAAATGCAACAGCAGATTCGGGACCGGATCCGAGCGCTGCCGTTAAAGCAGAGAGCCGTGGTTTATCTGTTTTATTTTTCGAATCTGCCCATTAAGGATATAAGCTCTTTGCTGCATATTCCGGCCGGCACGGTAAAAAGCCGGCTGAACAAGGCGAAGAGTGCGTTGAAAGAGGATTTGGAGGATGTTTGGAATGAATGGAGAGGATGAGATCATTCGCGAAGCATTGAAACTCGAGATCAATGCCTCGGATGAAATAAATCGAAGGATCCTGCAATCGGCGGAGGCGGAACCGAGGAAGGCCGGGTACGGTTTCCTGCGGATCGCCGTGACGGTCATGGTATTTCTTCTTATCTTCATGGGCACGGCAACGGTTGTAAACGCCGCCACGGGAGGAAAATTATTCAAAGCTCTCAGGGAAAAGATCGCCCGCTGGACCTACGTCTTTGAAAACGGAAGCAAGGCGGCCGTGGAGATTGTCGAGAAGGATAACAAGACATGGGAAAAGATCACGTACATAGAGGATGATGCCGCCTTTTGGATTCCCATTTCGGAAGATGAAACCACATATATCCTGGCACTGCGGTTTATCGACCACTACGGGCGCCGCTGCTACATGCCGCTGTCTGTGAGTCTGAGTGAAGGGGAACCGGAGGAAAACATGTACTATGCTATTCGCGGCTGGTTTTACTCATCGATCGCCCAGTTTCAGGAGCCCGAGGAAAAGGAGCAGATTCTGCGCGGCCTGCGGAACGCTGCCGAAAACACGGACGTGGCAGCGGTCAGAGACGGACTGCTGGATCTTGCAGCCGATTATGAGAATAACCGCAGGATATTCTTTTACACCTGTCCGGGAGAATACTTCGGAGAGGAGGGATCCATCGTCTGCATTGCGGATCTGACGGATTTCCCGACCGGGAATGCAGTGCTCATCGTCGATCCTGTCGATGAGAAACAAAAGAGCCAGATCTTTACAGTATGGATCGATGAGAAAAATCGAACGACTGACTGGAACAGCTGGGTGACATTTTCCGAGGAGGCCTATCGGAACGTGTTGGAAAGCGGCATGCCGGTGTATGACCTGAGAAGAACAAAATAAGTGTTTGCAAAAAGAAACGAGGGGGTGCTCTATCATGAAAGAGAGTGTGAAGAAAAAACTTGTGATCCTGGCAGCGGTACTGCTTGTTGTCGTTGTGGCGGCAGCGGCGGTTATCCTTTGCAAGACGAAAAAACCGGCGTCGGACGAGCCCGGACCGGACAATCAGGTGACGGAGAAACCGGAGCCGGGTAAGCAGGGATCGGACAACGAGGTTACAGAGAAACCGGATAAGCCGGTGCCCACCGAAGTTCCGGTGGAGGAACCGGAGGGGGTCAAGACCATCCGGTTCGCGATTCCTGCCTTCGGACGGGATGAGGTTTATGACGATTATATCAGAAAATTCAACAATGCGCTGTGGAGGGACGGGTACAAGTATAAGCTCCAGGTTGTAATGCTGGATTTTATGAATTACACAGAGGAAGTCAGAAAGAACCTTCAGCAAGGCAAGATCGATGTCGCGATGGTCGGATTCAACGACAGAGGAAACAACAACGTCTATAACCTGATCAGGGACGGGCTTGTGATCAATCTCGATGAGATCCTGACGAAGGGGAAGGGGCAGGTGATCTACAATGCCTTTCCGGCGAAGCTCTGGGAGGCCGTGAAGTGCGACGGTCATATCTGTTCGATTCCTTCCGTGCCCGTTTATGAGGAAAATGTGTTTGTCGCATTTAACAACCAGTATCTCTCGGCTGACGCTATCGAAAACTGGGACGGCACGCTGCAGGGGGTCTATGAGATCATTAAGGATGTGGAATGGAATGATGTGGTCAATCCCCGTTTCCAGTACAATATGTCCTCCTATGATTTCACGCAAATGCTCAGAAGTGAGCTCCATTACGGACTGCTCTTCGATTACGACACCAAGACGGTGGAAAATCCTCTGGAATCCGAGAAGTTCCTGAGCTTCTTAAAGGCTCTCGATCAGATTCATGCAGACCATTTTATGTCGACTCGATATACCGACTCGACTGAATACTTTAATTTCCTTATGGCTCCGGGAACAAACGATGCGGGAGTGTTAAAGAGGATAGAGGAGGGAAAGTATCTTGCGACGTTGAGCACCGGATCGCCCGACGAGTTGTTCCTCAAGGATACGATCACGGTGAAAAGTCTGAAGGCTTATCTCGGCTCGCGAGCGTGGGTATCCATCGGTATTTCCGCAAAAACGGATGACGTCGATGCGGTGGTCGACTTCTTAAGTCTTCTGTACGGTGACGGCAAATATGCAAACATCCTTCTGTACGGTCTGGAGGGAATCGATTATAAGATTGTGGACGGTGTTGTTTACAACCTGGACGGATCCGTACATATTCGTGATGACATATTTACAAAAATATTTATGGATCTGTATATAAATGCGTACCCGATCAGCGGTGAGTCATTTATGAAGGACCGTAAAAACCAGATATTCGCTTATTACGACAACATGGAGCTTTCGCCGTTTATCGGCTTCCAGGTTGATACATCCAAGATTAACGGCAAGATTGAAGATGATCTCGATGATTTTGTGAAAAGACTCACCGTCACCGGTGATTCCTGGGAGGACATCCTGGATGCATCCCGGGCGAAATTGAAAGAGGATGGTATTGACGAGGCTCTGGAGGATGTCAGAAGACAGTGGGAGGAATTCCAGAAGTAAGACGGGGACCTTCCGAATCGGAAACTGCCGGTATTTGCAGCATCAATTCATAGATACAGAAAAAACTGCCGCGGCGATGATCGCCGCGACAGTTTTTCGTTTCTCAGATCGTGAGCAGCCGCCTCCTGGTGTCCTGCCGGATGACGCCGGACTTGCGAAACAGAATCTGCGAATACAGGGCGGATGCCCGAAGGTCGACGGAGAGAAGCTTCTGGGCTCCCCGCGAAAGCAGTCTGGTATCGTCGGACAATCTCCGCAGAAGCGGGGTCCGGGACTTGCTGCAGATCTCCGAAAGAAGACCTTCCGAATCCCTGCGAACGCCCAGAACGCGAAGGTAGGGAAGGGCGGGCGAGGCTTTGAAAGCGTCAGCGTCGGCCTCCGTGATATGCAGCAGGGCGTGGCACAGGGAGCGGTCGATGCGGCTTCGTGTGAACGCCTTGTTTTTTACGCTTTCGGCCAGCGACGTCCAGGTGAAGGGCTGTTCGGTCCGGTTGAGGATCCGGTTTGCGAGATCGCCCGGCGTGTCATAGATTGCAGAGAGCGTCTCGGGTGTGTGTGCGGAGAGTTCGGCACAGAGCATGTCGCTCGCATCGTCCGCGGTAACGGCGGTCGACCGGGTAAGGCCGGCGAAGAGATCTTTCGTACATTCGGGAACGGAGTAGGCAGGGAACCGGTCCTGTTCCAAAACCGCCTGACGGATGGCCGTCGCGGAGCAGACCGGAGCGGTCCGGGTGTCGTGATAGCCGCGGTCGTTTCGCTCGATCACGCAGGTCGTGATGTCGGTTTGATCCCGGAGAATGGCCTTTTCGTACTCGACACCCAGAATGTTATTCGGCTTTGTGAGAATTTCGGAGGCTTTCGGGAAGAATTCCGCGAGAGCCAGGGAGCGGGCTTTGGCGTAGGAATTGCCCTCCTTGACGAGTGCAAGAAGGCGGGATTTGTAAGCCGGGGGCTCCGAGAGAAGATATTCGGCGATGTCGCGAAAACTCCCTGCTTCGTCTGCATCCTCGGCGCCGTAGGAGAGTGTGCGGACACACGACAGAGATTCCATCGCGCGCACGCCCGCGGACGCAAAATCCTCCGCGCTGGCCGTTGCGCCGAACACGGGGAGCTCCAAAACAAGATCGGCGCCGCAGCGGAGAGCCGCCTCGGCGCGAAGATATTTGTCGGTCACGGAGGGGACGCCCCGCTGGACAAAGTCTCCGCTCATCACGACAACAACGGCGTCGCAACCGGTGCGGCGCCGTGTTTCCTCCAGATGGCGGAGATGACCGTTATGAAACGGATTGTATTCTGCGATAATGCCGGTGATGTTCACGGGGAATCATCCTTTCCCGCGCAAAACAAGACGCGCGATGCACGAAGCGAAACCGCGAAAAATGAAGTGATCCGGCGGCCTCTTAGCAGCGCTCGGGCTCCGGATAGTCGATGCCGCAGGTGTCCACGGTGACCGTCTCCATCACAACGGGAGAGAGAGGCTTGTCGCGGAAGTCCGTGCGGACGTTGGCGATGGCGTCAATCACATCAAGACCCTCGGTAACCTTGCCGAATGCGGCATACTCACCATCCAGATGCGGCGAGGTCTTGTGCATGATGAAGAACTGGGAGCCGGCGGAGTTCGGGTTCATGGCGCGAGCCATGGAGAGAACGCCGGGGGTGTGCCTCAGATCGTTGGCAAAACCGTTGTGAGCGAACTCACCGCGGATCTGATATCCGGGGCCGCCCATGCCGGTTCCGTTGGGGCAGCCGCCCTGAATCATGAAGCCGGGAATGACGCGGTGGAAGGTAAGGCCGTTGTAGAAGCCCTTCTTTACTAACGAGATAAAGTTGTTGACCGTGTTCGGGGCAATCTCGGGATAGAGTTCCGCCTTCATCACGGAGCCGTCCTTCATCGTGAAGGTTACGATCGGGTTGGACATGGTTTCCTCCTTAAGCGCCGCTGGCGCGATTTATCGGTGAAGCCGGCCCTGCGGCCGACATTCCGTACAGAGTCGGTGGTTTACTGTACAAACGCGTGGTAGATGGCGTTGATGGCGGACTCGAAGTCGGCGCCCGCAACACCGATGATGATGTTGAGCTCGCTGGAGCCCTGGTCGATCATGCGGATGTTGACGCCCGCATTGTCGAGTGCGCGGAAAATTCTCGCCGCAGTACCGTGGTTGGACTTCATGCCGCGTCCCACGACGGCAACCAGTGCAAGGTCTGTGGAAATCTCAATGGAGTCGGGATTGCAGAGCTTGTGGATCTCCGCTAAGATCGCCTGCTCCTTCTCCTCGAACTCACTCTGATGAACGAAGACGGAGAGCGTGTCGATACCGGAAGGCATGTGCTCGAAGCTGATCCCGTTGTCCTCAAACGCCTGCAACACCTTACGGCCGAAACCGATCTCGGCGTTCATCATGTCTTTTTCAATGTTGATCGCGGTAAAGCCCTTCTTGCCGGCGATTCCGGTGATGGTGAAGGCCGGCTTGCGGGAGGTGTTCTCCACGATAAAGGTACCGGCGTCCTCCGGGGCGTTGGTGTTCTTGATGTTGATGGGGATGCCTGCGGTGCGGACCGGGAAAATGGCGTCCTCGTGCAGCACGCCGGCCCCCATGTACGAAAGCTCGCGGAGCTCCCGGTAGGTGATGGTCTCGATGCCCTTGGGATCGCGGACGATCCGGGGGTCGGTTACCAGAAAACCGGAGACATCGGTCCAGTTCTCATAGAGGTTGGCCTGTACGGCGCGGGCCACGATGGAGCCGGTGATGTCCGAACCGCCGCGGGAAAAAGTCTTCACGCGACCGTCGGCGTAGGAACCGTAGAAGCCGGGAACGACTGCATTTTTCATCGACTGAAGCTTTTTGGAGAGCTTCTTGTGCGTCGTCACATCATCGAATGTGCCGTCGTCGTGGAAGAAGATAAACTGAGCCGAATCCAGAAATTCAAAGCCGAGATAGTCGGCCAGAAGAATACCGTTTAAGTACTCGCCGCGGGACGCTGCGTAATCCCTGCCCGCGTGTTTCGCAAAACTCTCGCGGATCGTTGCGAACTCCCCGTCGAGAGAGACCGTCAGGGAGAGTCCGTCGATGATCTCCTGATAACGGGCCTTGATCTGTGCGAGGGCGTCGTCGAAGTCGTGTCCCTCCTCCGCAAGGGCGTAGCAGTGGTAGAGCATGTCCGTCACCTTGGTGTCCGCGCTGTTGCGCTTGCCGGGAGCCGAAGGAACGACGAAACGCCGGTCCGGATCCGCCTTGATGATGTCCTTGACCTTCATGAACTGCTCGGCGCTCGCAAGGGAACTTCCGCCGAATTTGACAACCTTAATCATAGAAAAAACCTCCGATACGAAGTAGCGACACATAGTATAGCATAACGCCTGTGAAAAGGAAAGAAAAACTTGCATTTTCCGCGCAATCCGCGCATGTGTGCGGGCTTCGCCGCGCGTGCAATACGGGAAAAGGGGTTTACAAGGGGGCGGGGCTGTGATAAAATAACTGTGTATGTCAAAGCAGAAGGTGAGTGGACGAAAATGAAGAAGATCATAACCCGGATTACGGAACTGATGAGCGCGGCATTTGTCGCTTGCGGATACGACGCAGGCTACGGCACGGTGACGGTTTCCAACCGCCCCGACCTGTGCCAGTATCAGTGCAACGGCGCGATGGCGGCGGCAAAGCAGTACAGAAAGGCTCCCATCGCCATTGCGAACGAAGTCGTAGCGGCGCTCGGCGAGCAGGAGATGTTTGCAAGCTGCGTTGCGGTTCCGCCCGGATTTATCAATATTACGCTGTGCGACCGGTATCTTGCCGGCTATGTGCTTGATATGGGCAGTGCCGAGAAGTTCGGTGTGGAGCCCGCGGAGAAGAAGCAGACCGTCGTGATCGACTACGGCGGAGCCAATGTGGCGAAGCCTTTGCATGTCGGACATCTTCGTCCGGCCATCATCGGCGAGGCGATCAAGAACATCCTGCGTTACCGCGGCCATGAGGTCATCGGCGACGCGCACCTGGGAGACTGGGGACTGCCGATCGGCCTGATCATCACGGAGCTTAAGAGAAGACAGCCGGGTCTGCCGTACTTCGATCCGGACTATACAGGGGAGTATCCGAAGGAGGCACCGTTCACGGTTGCCGAGCTCGAGGAAATCTATCCTTTTGCCAGCCAGTATTCCAAGCAGGAGGGTCATGAGGAGTACAAGGAGGCGGCCCGCAAGGCAATCCTTGATCTGCAGAAGGGCAACCGCGGCTACCATGCGCTGTGGGAGCACATCATGACGGTGTCCATGCTGGACCTTCAGAAGAATTACGACAGCCTGAACATCCACTTCGATCTCTGGAAGAAAGAGAGCGACGCACAGCCGTACATCCCCGCCATGATCGAGGAGATGAAGGCGGGCGGATACACGCGCATCAGCGAGGGCGCTCTGGTTGTGGATGTCAAGGAGGAGACCGACACGAAGGAGGTTCCTCCGTGCATGATCTTAAAGTCCGATGGTGCGACGCTTTACAACACCACGGACCTTGCAACGATCGTCGAGCGCATGAAGCTGTTTGATCCGGACCGCATCATCTACGTTGTGGACAAGCGTCAGGATCTGTACTTCGATCAGATTTTCCGCTGCGCCCACAAGACGAAGCTCGTCAAGCCCGAGACGGACCTTGTATTTATCGGCTTCGGTACGATGAACGGCCGTGACGGCAAGCCCTTCAAGACCCGTGACGGCGGTGTCATGCGTCTGGAGACGCTGGTCGGCAACATCCGCGAGGAAGTTCTCGCGAAGATGGCCGAGCGCGACATGCCCGAGGAGGAGAAGCAGAAGATCGCCACGACCGTCGGTCTGGCGGCCCTTAAGTACGGCGACCTCTCCAACCAGGCATCCAAGGATTATATCTTCGATATCGAGCGCTTTACGTCCTTTGAGGGCAACACAGGCCCGTACATCCTCTACACGATGGTGCGGATCAAATCGATCCTCGCCAAGCTCGGGGAGCTTCCGGCAGCGGCAACCATTGCAGGAGACCGTGAGCGCGGTGCGGAGGAGACCAACCTTCTTTTGACGCTCGCGCGTTTCGCGGAGATGATAGAAAAAGCAGAGGCGGAGTTAGCGCCTCACAGAGTATGTCAGTATTTGTATGAGTTGGCGGATAACTTCAACGGTTTCTATCACGCCAACAAGATTGTGAGCGAGCCCGACGAGGGCAAGCGAAACGAGTGGATCACCGTTCTGCAGATTGTTCTTGCAATCCTGACGGACGGCATCTCGATGCTTGCAATGGAAGCACCGGATCGCATGTGATCGTAAGCTCGGATGTGATTTTCACAAGGGAGGGAAACAACTATGAGTCGATCGTATCTGAACGGAAGAAGAGTTCTGCTTGCACTTGCGGTTTTGACCGCGGCGCTGCTTCTTACGTTGCTGCCCGGACGTCTCGGCGCACGCGCCGAAGGCGAGGACGGACCGAAGGATACCGAGCATGTCGAGCAGTATCAAAACGGGTATTACGAGGGTGAAGTCATCAGGGACAGCACCCGCGTCCGCAAGGCTCCCGGCACAAAGACGCCGGACGGCAAGAAGGAGAAGAAGGGTGAGCTGGATGACACCGTGAAAACTTCGGCCGGCAAGGACGTCATTCTCAACAAGGGCGCCAAGGTATTCGTTCTGGGCGAGAGCAAGGACTCCGACGGCGATATGTGGTATCATATCAAGTTCACATACTCCGGCGAGGAGCTCGAGGGATATGCATACAATACGCGTGTAAAGCGCGGCAGCACCCAGATTACCTTCAGCCCGACTCCGAGCCCGGAGCCCACGGCGACGGAGGAGCCGCCGACGCCTACGGTGGAGCAGCAAAAGGGTGAGCTGATCAATGCTCCGACCCCTACCCAGTCCCCCGAGACGGAGAACATGGTGGAGCAGGAGAAGAAGAACCCGAACAACAAATGGAAGTATTTTGCGATCATCGTCGGTGTGATCGTCATCGGCGGTATTGCGTTTACCGTAATCACGAATTTCTCGGAGAAGAAGATCGACGAGGAGATGCATCGCTCCAGCAGACACTATGAGGTGGAGCGTCTGGAAGGCGAGTCCGAGGAGGACTTCCGCGAGGCGCGCAAGAGCGCGTTCAAGGGCCAGCTCAAGGATCAGAGCGACCGCGATATCGCCGAGGAGATCGGAATCGATGAGTTCAAGCTCGATCTGGACGGCGTATTTGACGACGAGGATGCGACGCAGGGCGCCGTTTCCGAGGCCGTGACGGAGGCCGTCACCGAGGATGCCGCAGCCGCGATCGTGTCCGATGCCGCAGAGGCTGCAGAGGCCGCTACGGGCGACTGGAGCGACAAGGATGAGGCGTTCATCAAGCATCTTTCGGAAAATGCGGACGAGCAGGAGAAGGCGTTGATCGCCCAGATCGTCCCGAACTATCCGATGAGCGATGAGGCACCTGCAGAGCCCGCCGAGGAGGAAGAGGCTGCGCCGACGCCTGAGGAACTGTTGCGTGCTGCCCTGGATACTCTCAAGGAGCAGGA
This sequence comes from uncultured Lachnospiraceae bacterium, assembly GCA_902783725.1. GTDB lineage: Bacteria > Bacillota > Clostridia > Lachnospirales > Lachnospiraceae > ISDg. The sequence continues at coordinate 26,210 of CACZRV010000008.1, forward strand.
TACGCTGGTTCACAAGGAGTACGGTGTCGGTGAGGTTATCGACAACAGCGATCCGCAGGTGATCCAGGTTCGCTTCGGCCGTGACCTTCGCTTCCTGAAGAAGGATCGTCTGGCGAGAAAGCAATTGATCGAGTTGTAAGCCGTCTGGTAGGAAATCTAGGGAATGGCGGGGAACCGTCATTCCCTTTTCTACGCGAAAGAGAGTCCGCCGGGATGTCATTTGCCCGGGAGGATGAGATACGGGAGGAAGCATGAAGACAGTTTTCCGGAAGGATCTTCGGGAAGTGCTGGCGGGGTACGCCATGCTCGCGGTGTCTTTAGTGATGTTGGAGATCATCGCGATTGCCGGATACCTGATGAAAAATCAAAAATTGACGGGAACCTGCCTGACGATGATCGTCTTTGCGCTGGTCATCGCAGCGATGTATGTGCTGTTCACGGCGGGGCGATCGTTCCTCGGAAATCTTCGCAGCAAGGCCTATTACGAGGAACTTGAGGAAACGGGGATCTCACGCCGGAAGGCCGTGCTTTACAAGTTTTTGTATGTCACGGCGGCGTTTGTTCTGTTCGCGGTCGCGTACCTCGGCGTTCTCTACGCCGACATCGCGGTTTCGCTTCGCATGTTCCCGGAGTCCCGCGAGGAGATGCGCAAGCTCGACATGATGAACGTGCTGCGCGACGAGGGAACGGCATCCGCAAAGCAGATCGCGGCCACGGTGTTTGAGTATCTGACGGCGGGAACGGTCATGGTTGCGCTTGTATTTTTCGTCGTGATCATTTCATTCACCTTCGTGATGCGCTACCGGTTCACCGGATTCGGAAGCGTTCTTTTGTACATTTTCTTCTTCGGCGCATTTTTGAAGCTATACTATGCGACGATTGCCGACCGGGAGGGCGCAAGCCTTCATCTGGCGGCAGGAGGCATGCAGCTGGCCGTGACGATCGGCGTGATGGTGCTTGTGCTTGTGATCCTTACCTGGAAGACATTTCCCGGTGAAATAAAGAAACGACCCGGCGAAGTCTGACCTCAGACTGCCGGAACAAGGAGATAACAATGGCTGATGTAAAACCTTTTGTCTGTGTCCGTCCGACACAGGAACTTGCTTCGCGTGTGGCGGCTCTGCCGTACGATGTGTACAACCGCGCGGAGGCGAAGGTGGCGGCTCTGGCGGAACCGCTTTCCTTCCTCAATATCGACCGTGCGGAGAGCAATCTTCCCGACGATGTCGACACCTATGATGCCCGGGTTTACGCGAAGGCAAAAGAGCTTCTCGATGCCCGCGAGGCGGACGGCACGTATATCACGGACCCGCAGGAGTGCTACTATGTGTACGAGCTGATCATGGACGGTCGCTCGCAGACCGGTATCGTTGCCTGCGCATCCATCGACGATTACGCTAACGGCGTGATCAAAAAGCATGAAAATACCCGCGAGGAGAAGGAGCAGGACCGCATCCGTCACGTGGACACGTGCAATGCGCAGACCGGCCCGATCTTCCTTGCGTACCGCAGCAACGAGGCCATCGGTGAGATCATGGCTGCCTACAAGAAGACGGCACCTCTGTATGCATTTACCGCGGATGACGGCATCACGCACAACGTGTGGCGCATCGCCGATCCTGCGGACGTCGCGGCGATCCGCGAGGCTTTTGCGGGCATGGGCTCCATCTATATCGCGGACGGTCATCACCGGGCTGCTTCGGCAGTGAAGGTCGGCTTCAAGCGCCGCGCCGAGGCCGGAACATACACCGGAGCGGAGGAGTTCAACTACTTCCTCTCGGTATTGTTCCCGGAGGACTGTCTGATGATCCTGCCCTATAACCGTGTGGTGAAGGACCTGAACGGTCTTTCGAAGGACGCGTTCTTAGCGGCGGTTTCGGAGCATTTTACGATTCGCAAGGTCGGCAGCGAGAGCTATGCGCCGGCGGCGAAGGCAACGTTTGGCATGTTCCTCGACGAGGAGTGGTATGAGCTCTCGGCGAAGGAGGAACTCACGGCCATCCAGGACCCGGTGGCGTCTCTGGATGTGTCGCTTTTGCAGGATTACCTGCTCGGACCGGTGCTCGGCATCGGCGATCCGCGCGTAGACAAGCGCATCGACTTCATCGGCGGAATCCGCGGACTGGGGGAGCTGGAGCGGAGAGTGCACAGCGATATGAAGGTTGCATTTTCCATGTATCCCACCCAGATCACGGAGCTGTTCGCCGTAGCGGACGCGGGGCTTTTGATGCCTCCGAAGTCCACATGGTTCGAGCCGAAGCTTCGCAGCGGATTGTTCATTCACAAATTGGGGTAGTATGAGCATTCTTTCAGTGGAAAATCTTTCGCACGGTTTCGGTGACCGTGCCATATTCCGGGATGTTACGTTCCGGCTCTTAGCCGGCGAACATATCGGCCTTGTCGGCGCAAACGGCGAGGGCAAGAGTACATTTTTCAACATCATCACCGGCGATCTGATGCCGGATGAGGGAACCGTCACATGGGCGAAAAATGTGCGGGTCGGTTATCTCGACCAGCACACGGTGTTAAAGCCCGGCATGACGATCCGCGATGTTTTAGCGTCCGCATTTTCCTGGCTCTTCGAGAAGGAGCAGGAGATCAACGTCATCTGCGAGAAGATGGCGGACGCGGACGAGGAGACGATGACGGCGCTCATGGAAGAGATGGGCGTTTTGCAGGAGATGCTGGAGCAGCACGATTTCTATTCCATCGACACCAAGATCGATGAGATCGGGCGGGCGTTCGAGCTGGATGCCCTGGGCTTTGACCGGGACGTCAGCGAGCTCTCCGGCGGACAGAGAACGAAGGTTTTGCTGGCAAAACTGTTGCTGGAAAAGCCCGACATTCTCCTTTTGGACGAGCCGACCAACTACCTTGACGAGCAGCACATCGACTGGCTCCGGCGGTACTTAAGCGGCTATGAAAATGCATTTATCCTGATCTCCCACGACATTCCCTTTCTGAACAGTGTCGTGAATGTCATCTGGCATGTGGAGCAGGCGACGCTCACGCGCTATCCCGGGGATTACGACCATTTCCTGGAGGTCTACGAGATGCGCAAGGGACAGATCGAGGCCGCCTACAACCGCCAGCAGCAGGAGATCAAGGAACTCAAGGATTTTGTGGCGCGCAACAAGTCCCGCGTGGCCACCAGAAACATGGCGATGTCGCGCCAGAAGAAACTCGACAAGATGGACGTGATCGAGCTCATCCGGGAGAACCCGAAGCCCGAGTTCTGCTTTAAGGAGGCGAGAGTTCCCTCCCGCGTGGTGATCGAGACGAAGAATCTGGTGATCGGTTACGACCGACCGCTCTCAAGGCCTTTAAACATCCACATCGAGCGGGGCTCGAAGGTGGTTCTTCGGGGCGCGAACGGTATCGGCAAGACCACGCTTCTTCGCAGCATTCTCGGCGAGATCCCGGTGCTTGACGGCACGGTTTCCCTCGGGGATTACCTCTCGGTGGGATACTTCGAGCAGGAGCTTCAGGGCGAAGGAACGAAGACCTGCATGGACGAATTCTGGGATGAATATCCGTCCTACACGAACTACGAGGTGCGCTCGGCACTGGCCAAGTGCGGCCTTACAACCAAACACATCGAAAGCCAGGTGCGCGTTCTCTCCGGCGGTGAGCAGGCGAAAGTCCGTCTCTGCAAGCTGATGAACCGGGAGAGCAACCTTCTGATCCTCGACGAGCCGACCAACCACTTGGACGTCGACGCGAAGGAGGCGCTGCACAAAGCGCTTTCGGAATACAAGGGAACCATACTGATGGTTTGCCACGAACCGGAATTTTACGAAGACCTCGCCACAGAGGTTATCGACTGCGGCGAATGGAGTCTTCTCGCGTAGGAAAGCGGCTGCCTCTGCGGCGGCGGTGCCTTTGTGCGGAGGAGGAAGACAGTGGAAGACTGGGATCCCCGAAAGAACAAAGAGACGACGGAGAATGCTGCAACTGAAAACAGTGCGGCGGAAAATGATCCGGCGGAAGAAATGCTGTCCGGATATGATCTGTCTGAGTATGAATTGAAGGTCATTCGCAGCGGTCGGAGTCTGACGCCGGCGACTCTGGCCGTGCTCGGCGCGGTGTTTTTCATCTGCTTCGTGATCCCGATGCTGCGAAGCAGATCGCAACCGGAAGAGAAGAAGAAATCAAACTGGTCATTTTCGGCGGACGGCATCGAACTGGACAGCAAGGAAACGATCACGGCGTATGCCAGGGAGCATTACGGCAGCGCTCAGGTGGTGAGTTCATGGGATTCCGGAGTCCAGGAAGCCCGGTGCCGCTATTTCGTGATGCGCGATGTTACGCACGGGTTTACGTATACCCTTACCTCGTCCCCGCAAGTCGGGTTCTGGCTGGACGGCGCCTGGTACTACAGCGGGACGAGAATTGAGAGCGATTACGAGGAACGTTACGCCGAATGGGAGCAAAAGCAACATGAGGAGGAGTTTATCATGAAAAGCAAAGAATTGTTCGCGGAATTCAAACCGGCGACGACACTGAAGAAGACGACGGAAAATAATCCGCTGATGGTTCAGCGCCTCGGCGCGGACCCGTATGCGCTTGTGTATAACGGGCGCGTGTATATCTACATGACAGGAGATGTCATTGAGACCGGCGCCGGCGGAAAGCCCGTGGCGAACACCTATGCAAAGATCAACACCATCAACGTGATCTCTTCGGCCGATCTCGTCAACTGGACCGACCACGGTTCCATCAAGGCGGCCGGCTTCAACGGTGCTGCCAAGTGGGGCGGAAACTCCTGGGCACCGGCAGCGGCAACCAAGGTTGTCAACGGGAAGCAGCAGTTCTTCCTCTACTTCGCCAACAGCGGCAACGGTATCGGCGTGCTCCGTTCCAACAGCCCGACGGGTCCGTTCGTTGACCCCATCGGCAAGGCATTGATCAACCGCGATACGCCGAACTGCGCCAACGTGACGTGGCTTTTTGACCCGGCGGTATGGGTGGATGAGGACGGCTCCGCATACCTCTATGTCGGCGGCGGTGTGCCGGGCGGCAGCCAGCCCACAGCAGATCAGATCGAGCATCCGTACACGGCGCGCATGGTCAAGCTCGGGGATGACATGATCTCCTTAGACGGCGACCCCATTGCGCTGGATCCGCCGTTCCTGTTCGAGGACTCGGGCATCAACCGCATCGGCGACACCTATTACTACAGCTACTGCAGCAACTTCAACGTGGACGGACACCCGAATGCGTCGAAGTACAATCTGCACAACGGCCAGATCTGTTATATGACTTCGGACAGCCCTTACGGCCCGTTTACGTACCAGGGTGCGATCCTCAAAAACCCCGGCGAGTACTTCGGACCGGGCGGCAACAACCACCATTGCATTTTCGAGTTTGAAGGCAAATACTACATCACCTACCACTCGCAGATCCTCGACAAGCCTCTGGGTACGGGCGGCGGCTACCGCTGCACGCATATCGATGAGCTTCCCGTCAACGAGGACGGCTCGATCTCCATGGGCAAGGGCACGAGAAAGGGCGTTGAGCAGCTTCATTACCTCAATCCCTACCGCTATGTCAATGCGACAACCATGCGCACCATGGGCGGCATCGAGACAAAGCCCTACGGCGACACGGCAAAGCAGTACGGCTCGGGAGAGATGGTTGTGACCGGCATCGACGAGGGTGACTGGATCAATGTGGCCGGTGTGGATTTCGGTGAGAGCGGTGCTTCGAAGTTCATCGCTACGTTTGTCGACAGCATCGGAGAGAGAGGCGCCATCGCCATCCGTCTGGACAGCCTGAAGGGCGAGGATGTAGGCTATGTGGAGGTAAACGGCAACGGCACGGTAACCACCGAACTTCTTACGAAGGTGACCGGCGTCCACGACGTCTATTTCCTTTTCGCAGGAAGCGGCTACACCTGGCAGAACTGGGCGTTCGAGCGGTAAGTTCGGGGCATTTTCCGAACGTCCGGAAGGACTAAGCAACGAAGGATACGTAATCCGAGGGGCTGTGCTCTGTGCACGGCCCTTCTTTTTGCAAAAAAGTCGGAAAATAATGAAATTCATGCTTGACTTTGTCGCGTTAAAGCGTTACACTTTCAACTGGCAAAGTCAGGCCCCTTTTTTTGTGTTCGCTGCCTCTGCAAAGGCAGCTGACGCGCGGCCGGACGTTGCATATACTCGAGTATATCTTTACGGACGGTCGACGGGCTGTCCGGAATCTAGGAGGAAACATGCCGATTACAGAGTTTTTGGTGCGCAATGCGCAGCTGTACGGAAACGAGGTCTGCCTGGTGGAAATCAATCCGGCGGAGCAGAAGAGCCGCACCTGGCGGGAGTATGAACTGATCGAGAGCGACCGCGACGAAAAATACCGCCGTGAGATGACCTGGGAGGATTTCGACCGCAAGTCGAACCGTTTCGCAAACCTTCTCTTAAGCCGCGGCGTAAAGAAGGGCGACAAGGTTGCCATTCTTTTGATGAACTGCCTTGAGTGGCTGCCGATCTACTTCGGTGTCCTCAAGACCGGCGCGCTGGCCGTGCCCATGAACTACCGCTATACGGCGGATGAGATCAAATACTGTCTCGACCTTGCGGACTGCAGCGTCCTTGTGTTCGGACCGGAGTTCGTGGGTCGTGTTGAGGATATCGCGGAGCGAATCCCGAAGGTGAAGGAGATGTTCTATGTCGG
>CACZRV010000009.1 GCA_902783725.1 uncultured Lachnospiraceae bacterium
CCCGGCGTTTTTGCGGGTCACATCCACACTTCCGAACAGCACCTCGAAAAGACATATACCGTACACAACGGTTGCAATCGTCAAAAGAACCCGAAAGGTCCGCGCCCTTTTCTCGAAGGGCGTTCCGAGAAGCCAAAACACCGCTCCCCAAAAAGCACTGACCGTTATGATAAGAACCGCCTTCAACAACCCTGTCTGGTCAAAATGGTACGCCGGCACAATCATGGTTTCCAGGAAAAGATATGTAAAAAGAATACAAATTCCCAAAAACGGCAGAGAAACAATTCTGAATTTGTTCACCGCAATTACCCCACACTTATCATACTTACCATACTTACAATGATAACGAATTGCTTCGCGCTAGACCGCTACCGGGATTACGGCTTTCCAGTCGTTGTACTTGTAGTCCGTGAGAGCGACGTCATTCTTGGTGAACGCGTAGAAATCCTTGATTTCCGGGTTCAGCCAGAACTTCGGCGCGGGATGTGTCGGCTGCGCGATCAGGTCCTCCACCAGCGGAACATGGCGGTCGTAGATGTGCGCGTCCGCGATCACGTGGACGAACTCACCGACCTGCATGTCACAGACCTGAGCGATCATGTGGGTGAGAACCGCGTACTGGCAGACGTTCCATGCATTTGCCGCAAGGATGTCGTTGGAGCGCTGGTTCAGGATCGTGTTGAGGATAAGCTTTCCGCCGTCTTTGGGCGCAGTCACGTTGAATGTCATGCTATAGGCACAGGGATAGAGATTCATCTCGTGAAGATCCTGGTGCACGTACAGATTCGTCAGGATACGGCGCGAAAACGGCGTGTGCTTTAAGTCGTAGATGACACGGTCGACCTGATCGAACAGGCCCTCCTTGTACTGATGCTTGACGCCCATCTGATAGCCGTAGGCCTTGCCGATGGAGCCGTTCTCATCCGCCCATGCGTCCCAGATGTGAAGCCCCATGTCGTTGACGTTGTTGCTCTTCTTCTGCCAGATCCACAGAAGCTCCTCCGTCGCCGATTTGATCGGCGTCTTGCGGATCGTGAGCGCCGGAAACTCCTTCGAGAGATCATAGCGGTTCACAACGCCGAACTTCTTGATCGTATATGCCTGCGTGCCGTCCTCCCAATGCGGACGAACCGCCTCGCCTCTGGTATCCGTGCCGTTGTCAAGGACGTCGCGGCACATCCGGATAAACAAATCATCTGCATAGCTCATCGCGCAGATACCTCCCCAATCATTTTTCGACTGATAGTGATACGGACCGGCTCGTGTTCCGACGAACCGGTCCGTTTCTCATATGGTATTCACTTTCTGCAAAACTTATTTCTCCGTATGCTCGTTGACATAGCGGCGGATGTTGGATGCATTTGCATACTTCTCAACCTTGTCACCGCCCAGAACAACCAGCGTCGGTGCCTGCATGATGCCGTACTTCATGGCGAGATCGCCGTTCTCCTCGGCATCTACTACCGTGTAGGCAATGTCTCCGAGGAATTCCTTGGCGAGTTTGCAGTTCGGGCACTTCTGCGTCGTGAACAGCAACAGCTGACCCTTGTCATCCGTTACCGGAGCCATTGCCTCCTCCACTGCTGCAGCTGCCTTTTCTACTTCAGTAGAACTTACATCCTTCTCGTTTTCAGGAAGCGTAACCTGTGCGCCTGCAGTGCTCATCATCGGGGAAATTCCCGCAATCTTGTACTCGACACGATCCGCATACTCCTGCAGCTTGCCCTGGTTCCAGTTCTGAACCGGACGATAGTAACCGGTGATCCGGCTGTAAACCTCCGTAGGCTTTCCGCAGTGCGGGCAGGTCTTCACTTCGCCGGTGAGATAACCGTGCTCGGTACATACGGAGTACGTCGGCGACATGGTGTAGTACGGAAGCTCGTAGTTCTCGGCGATCGTGCGAACCAGCTTCGCAGCCGCCTGCCAATCCGGCAGCTTCTCGCCTAAGAAGCAATGGAACACGGTACCCGAGGTGTACAGCGTCTGCAGCTTGTCCTGGATATCCAGCGCGGTGAACACGTCGTCCGTGTAGCCCACCGGAAGGTGCGAGCTGTTGGTGTAGTACGGGGTCTCACCCGGCTTTCCTGCCGTGATGATGTCCGGGAACTGCTTTCTGTCGTGCATTGCAAGACGGTAGGTCGTGGACTCGGCCGGCGTAGCCTCGAGGTTGTACAGATCTCCGTACATCTCCTGGTAATCGCTGAGGCGATCGCGCATATGGTTGAGAACCTTCTTCGTGAACTCCTGCGTCTCCGTGTGCGTCATGTCCATGCGGAGCCATTTTGCGTTCAGGCCGACTTCGTTCATACCGATCAGACCGATCGTCGAAAAATGATTGTCGAAGGTGCCGAGGTATCTCTTCGTGTACGGATACAGTCCCTCGTTGAGAAGCTTCGTAATGACGCTTCTCTTAACCTTCAGGGAGCGGGCTGCAACGTCCATCATATGGTCGAGACGCTTGAAGAAGTCCGCCTCGTCCGCTGCCTGATATGCGATACGCGGCATGTTGATCGTCACAACGCCGATACTGCCGGTGCTCTCGCCGGAACCGAAGTAACCGCCGGTCTTCTTGCGAAGCTCACGCAGATCGAGGCGCAGACGGCAGCACATGGAACGAACATCGCTTGGCTGCATGTCGCTGTTGATGTAGTTGCTGAAGTAAGGCGTGCCGTACTTCGCGGTCATCTCGAAGAGAAGACGATTGTTCTCGGTGTCGGACCAGTCGAAATCCTTCGTGATGGAGTAGGTCGGAATCGGGTACTGGAAGCCGCGGCCGTTTGCGTCGCCTTCCACCATGGTCTCGATAAATGCTTTGTTGACCATGTCCATTTCCTTCTTGCAATCCTTGTAGCAGAAGTCCATCTCCTCGCCGCCGATCAGGCAGGGAAGCTCAGCCATGTCGGCCGGAACCGTCCAGTCGAGAGTGATGTTCGAGAACGGAGCCTGCGTACCCCAGCGGCTCGGCGTGTTCACGCCGTACACGAAACTCTGGATGCACTGCTTGACTTCCTTGTAGGAGAGGTTGTCGATCTTAACGAACGGAGCAAGATAGGTATCAAACGAGGAAAATGCCTGTGCGCCGGCCCACTCGTTCTGCATGATACCGAGGAAGTTTACCATCTGGTTCATGAGGGTC
>CACZRV010000010.1 GCA_902783725.1 uncultured Lachnospiraceae bacterium
AACGCAAGTTCGAGGCGTGGCTCAGTTTGGTAGAGCACCGTGTTAGGGACGCGGGGGTCGCGTGTTCAAGTCACGTCGCCTCGATTTTACCCTATCTCCGGACAAACGGAGGTAGGGTCTTTTGCTATTTACAGCAATTTGTTTACACGCACAGGAAACCGTTATTTGTCATCGGCGGCAGTTTGCGCCGCACGAGGGGGACCCATGAAAATTGCACTGATCATTACCGTGCTGATCGCCATCGCCGCGCTGATCGCCACTGCGGTGTTCATCGACCGATGGAAGAGCGCGATGCAGGCGGTCGGAAAATGCGAGAAGGAACTCGCAGAGACAGCCGGAAGCCTGAAGAAGACCGAGGCAGCGTACCGTGAGGCGGCGCAGACGCGCGACCGTCTGGCGAACGTATGCGATGAATTGAAAACGAGATATGAGAAGGCCAACCGTATGGCCTACTACGACACCAACACCGATCTGCCCAACCGCCAGCAGCTTGCGGAGCTGTTTGCGGAGGAGATCTCCAAAAACATCGACGGCGAGGAGATCGGACTGGCGATGTTTGAATTCCGCGACGAGGATGCCAGCGCGGTGACGCTTTTGGGGCGAAACAACGCGGAGATGCGCCAGGAGGTTGTGCAGAGACTGCGCAGTTCCATGAACGAGGAGGACGACTCGCTGGTATGCCTCTCGGAGGATGCATTTGCCGTATTGACTCGCCGCGTGGTGCACCGCAAGGATTATGTCGGCAAGATCGACAAGCTCTTTAAGCTGTTGTCGCTTCCGATGATGAACAACGGCGCGGAGGTATTCCCGACGGTGTACGGTGCGGTGGTGATCGCGCCGGAGCACGGCACTACGATGCAGCTTTTAGACATGAATCTGGGAATTGCCATGGAGGAGGCGATGTCCGGGCAGGGAAGCGCCTATTGCTTCTACAGTCAGGAGATGGCGGCCAGGGCGATGAACCGCATGGCGCATCAGGCGATGGTGACGGAGGCGGTTCGCGCGGGGTTGTTGGAGTACCCTGTGACGCCGCGGGTTCGTCTCGCTGCGGGACGCGCGGAGCAGATGGTCATCACGCCGATGCTGCAGACCCCGGAGGGGCGTCTGGTGGGCGCGGATTTTATGAAGGAGATCGACGACAGCGGCCTCGCCATGCTGGTGTACGAAGCGATGCTTCACCACGCCTGCGAGGAGCTTCGCAGATATCAGGAGATGGGCATCGCCGATGTGCGGTGCGTGATCCCGGTGACGGACCGGATGTTCGCCAACCGGGAGTTTATCAAGACGACGTACGATGTGTTGCAGACGCTTGAACTGGATCTTCGCAAGGTGATCTTCGAGGTGTCGGAGAAGGCCGTGATGAAGAGCACGGCGGATGCGGCGGATCGCATGCGCAAGCTTGCCAATTTCGGGGTCCGTTTCGTGCTGGAGACCTCGGGACTGCCGCGCATTCCCACGGGAGAGCTGCAGCGGCTGCCGTTTGATGCCTGGTTGTTGACCGGCTGGGCGCCGGAGAACTGTACCGCCGAGGAGGCGACGGAGATTCTGTCCGTGGTTTCGCAGACAGCGCACCGCATGGAAGTTGATGTGATCCTGCCCGACGTGCACGCCGAGGAGACGGCGGCACTGGCGGCGGACTGCGGCATCGATCTGGCCCAGGGCGGCCTGTTCGGCGACGCCATGAGCGGCGAGCTCGCCGGAAGGCTTTTAACGGCGATGAAATAAGGCACCCGGTATTTGTGAAAATGTGACAAAACAAGGCGTTGCCGCGCCGGAATTGTCCCGGTGAAACAAGGAAAAATGCATAATAACCGCCCGTCGGTTTCTCCGCGGGAGAGCCCCGAAACTGCTTGCAACGGGGGCGAGGGTCATGTACAATAGAGTTGTCGGAAATCACCGACAACTCTTTTTTTCTTGTTTCTCAGTGCGGGAGGCCGTGGCTTTCCCCGCGAATTATCATTTTCACTGTGTGCACATGGCGAACCATCGAAAAAGGAAAGGACCCGAGGACTGTCGGGGGTGTATTTGCCATGAAAGAATTTCAGGAATTTTGCCGGGAAATCGCCGAGCAGACGAAACTGCTGCTGGGGGAGGGTTATGAAACTGTGCTCAAGAGCGTACAGAAGAACAATAATGTGACGATGGAGGGGCTTTTGATCCGCTACCGCGACACGAACGTGGTGCCGACGATCTACCTCGACCCGTTTTACGAGCAATACCTCGAGGGAAGAACCATGGAGCACGTCGTCGAGGATGTTGCGGAGATGTACAATAAAAACCGTCTGCCGTGGAAGCAGGAGCCGTCGATGCGTTATGCGGACATCAAGGACCGCATCCTCTTTAAGCTGATGAATCTGCCCCTGAACCGGGATATGCTTTCGAACATGCCCCATGTGGAGATCGGGGATCTGGCGGTCGGCTTCCAGTGGACGGTCGATACGGACGACCGCCGCATCGGAACGGTGCGCATCACGGACGACCAGGCCGCGACCTGGGGCGTGACGACCGAGGAACTCACGGAGCTTGCTCTGCGCAACACCGCAAGGGATCTTCCTCCGGTGCTTCGCAACATCGAGGATGTGCTTTTAGATATTCTGAGCGCCGCCGAGACCGCATCCGGGACCGCGGACGAAGCGGACGAATACGCGGCAGACGCCGCGGAGCGGGAGAGTGCGGCGGAGGCGAGAAGGCGCTTTCGGGAAGGATTGGAGGAGGATGCGAAGAGGCGGGATTTTCCGATGTATGTGCTCTCCAACAACGACGCCAACGGCGGTGCAGCGGCTCTTCTGGAACTGCCTTTCTTGAACGAATTCAAGGAGAGCATCGGGGACGATTTCTGGATCCTTCCGTCGAGCATCCACGAGGTGATCCTGGTACCGGTGTCGAAGATCCCGGACCGGGAGCGACTCACGGACATGGTGAAGGAAATCAACCGCACGCAGGTGCCCAAACAGGAGTTTCTCTCAGACATGGTGTACCGCTTCAGCGAGTTCGAGTCGCTGATGCCCGCGGAGTTTCGCGACAAGCTCATGGCGGCGGGGTAGCGGTGCCGATCTGCGCCGGAAAAACAAAAAATGCGGGACACACGATACGGTGTGTCCCGCTTTGTTGCGCCTGAAGGGATTCGAACCCCCGACCATTGGCTTCGGAAGCCACTACTCTATCCACTGAGCTACAAGCGCCGACAACG
>CACZRV010000011.1 GCA_902783725.1 uncultured Lachnospiraceae bacterium
CCCCAGCCATATACAATGCCCGGGTAACTATCTGCATTCGACAACAACACATCGCATTGAAATCGTACGTTGCAAACCGCTTCATCGTTGACGTCTCCTTTCGAGTTCGTTTAGGTGATGGCGCAATAATAACACCATCAACCTACTATGTCAATAGGTAATTTGAAAATTTTTCCAAAAACTTTTTCCGCGAAAAATCCTGCCCGAAGGTTTCCTCCGGGCAGGACCATCTTTATATTCTCTTATACGGAATTACAATCCTTACTTTCCAATGCCCCGGGCGCCTCTACGCTCTCCCGCTTCTTCTGCGGAAGATCACGCCTGCACTGATGCCTGCGGCCGCGATCGCCGCGAGGAGAAGGAACATTGCGAACGGCATACCGTCGCCGGTCTTCGGGGACTCCGCCTTGCCGCTGTTTCCGCCGTTATTACCATTGTCCGTGCCGTTGTTGTCGCCCTCGGTGCCGCCGTTATTTCCATCGTTCGTTCCGCCGTTGTTATCTCCGTCGGTGCTGCCATTGTTATTTCCGTCGGTACTGCCATTGTTGGCATCGTCGCCGCCGTCAGAAGCCTGCTGCGAAACCGTAAGGGACGTTTTAACCTCCGTGTCCGTAAATGCGATCACGATATCGTGCTTGCCCTCGGACATCGCCTTAAGGGTCTCTTCCTTGATCACGATCTTCGTGCTGCCCTGGCTTCCGTCGTACTCTTTGCCGTTGGTCCAGGCCGTTCCGTCGCAGGAAACGCCGAGGAAGTTCTCGAAGCAAACGGCGTCATCCGGCTCCGCCTTTACGATGATCTCCATGTCGCCGCCGGTCCAGGTGGCGTCCGCGCCCTGGGAAATCTTATAGGAAAGCTTCTCCCAAACAGGCTTGATGACCACACTGCCGTTCACAACAATCTTGTCGCCGGGCTTTACGATATCTTCGGAAGAACCGACCCTCCAGCCGGCAAAGCCCTTCCCCAGCGGAGGCTTGATGCTGCAGGTTGGAAGCTCATAATCGCTTCCGGAATCCGCCGTGGAACCTTCCATGGAACCGGTGCCGCCGTCCGGCTCAAAGGAAATCTCGCAATCCTTCACGAGCACAACCTTCTTCGCCACAGCGCCGTTTGCATCCAGGAAGTCGTGCTTGTCATCGGAAACCTTGCCTTTTTCCGGCTCACGGATAACAATCTCGGTGTCCAGAACAATCTTTTTATCCGCATCGTCGTGTTCCAAAAGGATAGCCTGCTTGGTTCCCTCGATGACAACCTTTGTGACTGCATTTTCCACTTTCAAACCTTCACTGCCGGGATCAAACGAGGCGATGATAACGCCATAGGTACCGCCCTTAATCGAAACCGTACCGGAAGCAATATTCAGAGACCATGTGCTGACTGCACAATTCGCACCTTCCGCAACCTCGATGGTAACCTTCGGCTCCGCCTGGGTGCCGGTACCCGCCAGGATGTCGATACCCCTCAGAGATTCGATTCCTCCCTTACAAACCAACTCGCCGCCTCTCTGAATATACGTACCCATACTTACAAAGATTCCGTACAGCGCACCGTTTACCGTAAGGGTCCCCTCCGTAAGTTCAAGGTTTTCACGCCCGACATAGATACCGCATCCCTTATCTGCATACTCACTTCCGGGAGTATCTTTTCCGTCAACCGTGACAGAGCCGCCTTTGATGATAACCTCGCCCCATTCCGTGTAAATTCCTTCCGTACCCTCTGCGGTCACGTCGGAATTCTTCATGGAAACCGTACCTTCCTTGTTGAAGATTCCTTTTCCGGGGCACTTCGTTTCATCGGCCTTCGGAACCGACTTTGCGACAACCGTGCTGTTTTCGATGGTAATTTTCGCACTGCCGTAGTCGGGATCTTCACAGTGGATCGCGTCCGTCATGTCGGACGTCGCCGTCACCGTGCTGTCGGTAATCGTGATGCCCTTGGCTGCGCAGAGTCCGTACAGCGGGTCGTAAATACCGGTCACTTTATTGTTATATCTTGCATTTGTCTCGACAACGCTTCCGTCGGAAATCGTCAGCGTGCCTTCTTCAACAAGAATTCCACCTACGGAAACCTTGCCTCCCTTAATTTCCACAACTCCGTTTTTCGTACGCGCCGTGATACCGTAGCCGGGAACATTTTTCGTGGAAAATGATCCTGTGATCAAGGCTTTTTGGTCGCAATCAACGCCAAAGGTTGCTAAATGATCGCCGCCGGTGACCGTTGCCGTTCCTGCACATATAAAACCGCCATTCAAAAGGAATCCGGTTCCCTGGGAAAGACAAACATTGACCGTGCACCCCTCTTCGATGGTGAGGTTATTTCCGCCCGGCATCGAAAAACCGCTTCCCGGTCCGATACAATTCACTGTCAACGTGCCTGTTCCTTTGAAAACAACGCCCTTGTCCGTGAAGGAGAAACCGCAGTTCTGGCAGTCAAAATAATTCGTGCCGACCAGTTCGATGTTCAGATCCTCGCGGTCTCCCTGGTACGAAAAATACCAGTCGTTGTCTTCCACCGTGCAATCTTTCTCGCCGTTTGCATCTTCGTTTTTCTTCGAGATGTTGTTGAAGATCAGCGTGTTCGTCTCCGGAACATATTGCGCGTAGCCTTCTTCAAACGCAATCTTGTCCTTGTTCTCCTCGCTAACCTGCGTGTAGCCGATCCAGATCGGATATTTTCCGTCATCATCCGGATCTAACGCCGACACCGTTGTTGCACATACCCCCAGCCCGACCAGCAACGCTAAAAGCATCGTTATCAGGCGGGAAATCTCTCTCCTCATCTTTTTTTCCTCCGTTTCTTTGCTATTACACTCCGCGCGATGAACCCCCATCGACGCATATCGTATTATTTATGATACCACACTCCGACTGCAAAAGAAACATCGAATCTACGATAACATGCCTTTTTTGCACTTTTGTTTGCATTTGCCTCCGCTTATTCGGCCTCCTCTGCAGATGTGTAGCAGCGGCCGGTGGCGCGGACCTGCGCCACCTCGATTCCGTCCCCGACGGGGACGCGTCCGTTTTGCTGTTCCATAAAAGGCTCCTTTCCTCAAAAGAAAAGCCCCGCCCGAAACGGGCAGGGCCTTGTCGCGCTTGTTTCCGCGCACGGAACCCGTGCGCCTCATTGTTTACAGAAGCTCCAACAGATGCTTCTTGGCTTCGTTGTACTCTTCCTCGGTGATGAGGTCGTTCTCGTAAGCAACCTTCAGCTGCTTCAGTTTCTTGGTGAAGTCGTCGATGGAAGTGTCCGCCTGCTTTGCGGGCTTCGGCGCGCTCTTGGCTGCCGCTGCCTTCGCTGCTGCACGTCTTGCGCGCTCCTCGGCGCTGATTGCCTGCTGCTGCAGATACTCGGGAACGATCGGGCCTTCCGGCTCGCTCTCGGTCTCGTCAGCCTCATCGGCCTCGTCGACAAATTCCTCCGCAGTCTCGGGCTCTTCCGCCTCGGCACCGATCTCCTCGTACGCTGCATCCTCATCGGACTCATCGTAGCCGGGATCCGCGTTCTCGTTCATGTCGGCCCATTTTTCACGGGCCGCCGCGAGCTTGCTCGCAAAATCCTCCTCGGTTTCTTCGGTCTCTTCGATTGCATCAGCTGCTGCCTCGATCTCTTCCTCAACCGCACCGGAGAACGTCTCGGTCACATCCGCAACCGCTTCCTCTGGCTCAAAGTACGCAGCCTCGGTCGCCGTCTCTGTAACCGCCTCGGTCGCCGCCGCTGCAGCTGCCGCCGCCTCGGCCTCGCGTGCTACCGCCTCCTTGGCTTCCTCGATGGTGCTGCCGTGGGTGAGTGCCCACAGGATTGCCTGATTTGCCGTCGGTGCGGGATCCGGAGTGATCTCCTCCGCAACCGGCTCTTCCTGCTCGGGCTCCTCAGCGGGCTCCGGCGTAAAGATCTTCACATCTGCGAACGGGCTGTAGGAAACAGCCTCCTCCGCCTTCTCTTCTACGGTCTCAACCGCCTCAGCAGTCTCCTCCGCCACAGCCTTCTGCGCCGTCTCGAAGGAACCGCCGTGCTGGAGCGCCCACAGGATTGCCTGGTTTGCGCTCGGAACTACCGGCTCGGGAATCTCCTCTTCCTCGGGCTCAGCCGCAGCCTCTTCCGCAACAGGCTCCTCGTACATGTTCTGCTGTGCTCTGGAAGCCGCCAGCGCATCCGCGAAACTGCTGATCGTGGAGGATACCGGCTCCTCTTCCTCAGGCTGCGCCTGATAGAAGCTTCCGGACTGTGCCTTCCGGTCGACCGGCGTGAACAGATCGTCCGCCGTCAGGTCTGCGGTAGGCTTTTCCTCCTCTTCCTGCAGGTACCACGGCCGCTTCACCGGCTCGTACACCGTCTCCGTAAAATCAACCGGCTTGAAGCCTTCCTCGGGCTCCTCGGCCGCCTCTTCGCTCTCCTCGTAAGCCGCCGGAGCTTCCTCCGTCGCGCGGAATACCGAGCTTGCGGCAAATGTATCCTCCGCTGCCTCCGCGGTCTCTTCCGCGAAGGACTGTGCCTCAGCCATCGCCTCCGCAAAGCTGTCCGCTACGGTCTCCTGCGTCTGTCCGAACACATCGCCGAAGGTATCCTCCGCCTGCTCGAAGGTATCGCTGACGGTCTCCTCGGCTTGCTCGACCGCATCTCCGAAGGTTTCCTCAACCTGCTCGAAGGTATCGCCGACGGTCTCCTCAGCCTGCTCGAAGGTATCCTGCGCCGTCTCTTCGGTTTCGGCCCGTGCATCCTCCGCCGCGGTCTCGACTTCCTCCGCGGTCTCGGTCAGGGCGTCCTCCGCCTCGCCGAACGCGTCCTCCGTATTCTGTGCAAACGCCTGCGCCGCAGCCATCGCCTCCGCGAAGCTTTCCGCAATGTCGTCCTTCGTCTCTTCGACAAATTCTTCCGCAGTCTCTGCGGTTTCCTCTACGGCTTCTTCTGCATTTTCCGCGAACTCCGAGGCTGCCTCCGCTGCCTCTTCGTAAGCTTCCGTTGCTTCCGTGGCCGCTTCCGCTGTGTTCTCAGTGAATTCCTCGACCTCCTCCGAAGCCTCCGTCGCGGTCTCCTCAGCTGCTTCCGCAACCTCTTCTACCGCTTCCGCCGTCTCTTCAACGGCTTCCTCTACGGCTTCCTCTGCGGTCTCGGTGAACTCCTCCGCTGCCTCGGCAACTTCTTCCGTTGCCTCCTCGGTCGCTTCCTCTGCGCTCTCTGCGAGCTCCTCAACAGCCTCTTCAGCGGTCTCCGCAAGCTCCTCAGCCGTCTCAGCCGCGGTCTCGTCCGCCGCGTCGATGGCCGCGATCGCTGCCTCCTCGGCCGCGCGGGTTGCATCCTCGGCGTTATCACTCAAGTATTCATCGAGATCGTTGGTGGTCTCGTTGTATTTTTCTCTTACTTTGCGGTCGATCTCCGCGCGAAGTCTCGCGAGAGCCTCCTCCTGGTTTCTGCGAATCTGCTCGGGATCAAGCTCCTTGACAACTTCTTCCGCTGCCTCCTCGGCCTCGGCAACCTCCTCTGCAGCCTCCGCGGTCTCTTCTGCAGCTTCCGAAGCAGCCTCAGCGACTTCCGATACAGCCTCCGCAGTCTCTTCTGCAGCCGTCTCAAACGTCTCATCCGCGAAGGTCACAACCGTTGCAACTTCCTCCGCAACCTCTCCGGCCTCGGCAACTGCCTCGGACACAGCCTCATTTGCCTCAGTCTCGGCAGCCTTCGCCTCGGCGGCCTTGCGCTCGAGAAGCTCGCTGATGCTGATCTCCTCGCCGCTTTCCTCCGGCTCGTCGTTGGTATTCAGACCGACGCTGATGGTCGGGATGTATTTCTTTTCCTTCGGCTTGTTCGGGTTCGTGAACAGCGCGGTGTTCACGCCTGCGGAATAGCCCTTGTCCTTATTTTTCTTCTTGTCCTTCTTCTTGTTCTTCTTGGAACTCTTCTCGGAAAATACAGTGCTTGCAGCCTCGCTCTTCTCCGGCTCGGCCTCACGCTCCTTCTCCTTCTCGCGGGCAGCCTCCCAGACGGCGTCACGCACCTTGCGCTCGTCCTCCTCCTCGGCCTCGCGCAGGAACGCATCCAGGTCGGTGGGGTTTGTGCTCTTCACCGGCTTGTGCTTCGTCGTGGCGATGACATCGCCTGACTCGTGCTCGTCCTTGTCGGCGTCGGACTTCTTGTCATCCTTCTTGTTGTCCTTGTTCTTCAGGAATCCGAGGCCCTTGCCCTTATCCTTATCGCGGTCCTTGTCACGATCCTTGTCGTGATCCTTGCCGTCCTTATTTTTCTCTTTGTCCTTGTCTTTGCCCTTATTCTTGTCGTCGCCCTTGTTCTTGTCCTTGGCGAACTTATCCTTGCCGTCCTTCTTGTCCTTATCGGATTTCTTGTCCTTGCCGGCATCCTTCTTATCGGACTTCTTACCCTTGCCTGCGTCCTTGTCGTCCTTCTTCTCGCCGGAAACGTAGAGGCCCTCCTCAATCTCGCGATCGGTCACAGGGTCGGTCAGGCGGCTGCAGCCGTACAGGAACACCACCGGGATGGCGTAGATGATCACCGTCATGAAGAAGAATCCGACGGCCTCCCAGATCTTCATCGGGGTGCCGGTCTTGTCAGCCAGCGCACAAATGATGGCGAAGAGACCGCTCAGCACGTTGAGGATGCCGATGGCTGCGCACATCAGACGGTCATCGCTTAACTTGTAGAACTGCGATTTCGCATCATCGCCGACAAATGCAATGAAGATTGCCGCCGACAGCGACGTCGCGATGATCAACAGCTGGGTGATCTTCATCAGAATGTGGCCGCTCTGGTCCGCCATACTGAAGCTGATGGCGGCGTCCACACCGAGCAGGGCGGAACCGGCACAGGTCGCGATGCTCGCGTAGAAGAAGAGCTGACCGAATTTCGGGCGCATGCCGATATACGCCGCATACGCGTGAAATCCTGCCCCGATGATGAAGCAGGCGTACGCGATCAGGCGCAGCGTCGGATGCAGCTGCCCGAGATTCTTCGTCACGATTGTCGTGACCAAGATCGCGAACATGACGACCGCTTCCGCAATTCCTCCGATCATGATTCCTTTACAGCTACGTTCAGTCCAAGTGTCCGGATAAACTTTCATCCTCATTACCCCCTTCGGTAAATGTGTCCGTACTTCCGACATTCGATGTTTCCGATCCAACTTTCTCCTCCTCGTCTCCGTCTCCGGATCCGGGAGTTGTATTCAAATCTTTCGCAGTATCCGCAATCGTTCCGGCTTCCGCCTCATTTCCGGTTGCTTTCCTCTCTATCGACGCCTCGGTTATTTCGCTCTCGCCACTCTCTTCCGCAATCTCTTCTCCGGGCTCTTCGGCATCGGTCTCCGTTGCCTCAGTCGCAGTCTCCGCAACCGAAACCTCCGAAGCTGCCTCAGCCGCAGCCTCTGCTGCCGCCTCCGCTTCCTCCCCGGCCTTTTTGCGACGCTTGCTCTCGCGCGCCGGACCCTCCAGCTTCGCAGCGAGCATCTGAAGTCCCTCGATCAGAAAATCCTTCGTCACAATGCCGCCGTTCCATCCGCCGAAGTCCATCTCGGGGATGTAGAAGCGGTCGCCCATGTCGACGGAATTGGCCAGGATCTGCAGGGATGCATTCGTAAAATGCTCCACCAGCTCGTCCTCCGTGATCGGAAGGGCAATCCACGACATCGCGCGAGACAGGCGGTTCCAGAACAGTCTCGAGGACCGGCTTCCGCCGCTTCGCGGGAGGTTGTTGAAGAGCTCCCACAGATAGTGGGTCCCGCGCTCGAGGGGGAACAGAAACGGCACCTCGCGGTCGAGCATGTCCAGAGACGGACCGGCAATGTGGAAAATGTACGATGCGTCGTAGCGGTTTCCGTCCGCCGGATCCGGGTCGGCTGCGTTGCACTGGATCGCCTCGAAATGCTCGAAGTTCCAGTCCGGATGAAACATCCGTGCGCACGCGGTGATGACCTGGCAAGACCGTTCCTCCAGAATCAAGAGGCTCATGTCCAATTTTTTCCGAGGAAATGACATTCTGACTGTTCCTATCTGTCCGAAAAATTCCGCCCCGTTCTACTTTCGTAGTACAAAATTTGCAGAACACAAAGCGAGGCTATTCGAGAATAACCTACTGTTGAATATAACACGCATTTTCCCTGTAGTCAATGCGTTTTCCGTAGGAAACCGCGCATTTCGTGCAAAAAAACTCACTTTTTAACCCAAAACGAGGCGTTTTGTTCTACGCGCGTAGTATGACCGTCGGTTTTCGGCTCGATTTTTCGTTTTTTTCTTCCGCAATTTGATAAAATTCACCATTCGCAACAGCCCCCGAATGTGGTATCATGACTTTCGAATGTGTTACTTATGTCAAGCGTGCGCGCGAGGCCCGCGCACGCGGCCGTCCGGACGAGGATTCCGGGGCGGCATCGGAGGAAGAAAGAGATGAAATGGATTTTCCACTACATGGGGAGGTACCGGCTCCGCGTCGCACTGACGCTGACGGTCAAATTCTTCGGAACCATCGGCGAGCTCGTGCTGCCGTTTCTGCTCGAGTACATCCTCGATGTTGTCGTTCCGGGCGGAAAAGCTTCCTCCGTCGTGTTCTTCGGCATGTTGATGATCCTCACGGCCGTTCTGGTCCGCACTCTGAATATCGCGGCAAACCGCCGCGCCACCGGCGTCGCCCGGGACTGCATCCGCGACGTGCGGCACGACCTCTTCTCTGCAACTGCAAATCTCACGGGCTCCCAGTTTGACAGCGTGACTCTTCCGTCGCTCATCTCGCGAATGACGTCCGACACCTACAACGTGCAGAACTTCATCGGCATGATCCAGCGCATGGGCGTCCGCGCCTGCATTTTACTCATCGGCGGCATCATGGTGTCCGCCTTCATGGACCCGTTCCTCTCTCTTGTTTTAGCGGGCATGGTGCCGATCATGGCAGGCATCATTCTCTTCATCTCCTTCAAAGGCATCCCGATGTACCGCGCCGTCCAGGACAAGGTGGACGACATCACCCGCGTGCTCCGGGAAAATATCACCGGCATCCGCGTCGTCAAGGCCCTCTCCCGCGAGGAGTACGAGACGAAGCGCTACGGCCGCTCCAACGACGACCTGACCGCCACCGACCTTCGCACCGGCATCACAATGGCGCTTCCGAACCCCATCATGAATCTTTGCCTGAACATCGGCCTCACGCTGGTCATCATTTTCGGCGCGCGCCGCGTCGACCGCGGCGTCATGGCTCCCGGCGTCATTCTTGCATTTCTCACGTATTTCAACATGATCCTGCAGGCCATCATGGGCATGAACCGCATTTTCATCCAGTCGACGAAGGCCGCCGCATCGGCGAACCGTATCGGCGAGGTCTTAGCTCTTGCGCCCCTGCAGCCGCCGGTTCTTCCCGCGGTCGAGGCCACCACGCTCCCCGAGTCGGCCCGAGGTGCGGACGGCCGCATGCCTTTGGTTGTCTTTGACAACGTCTCCTTCTCCTACCCGGTTCTTCAGAACGAGAAGGTCGATGAGACGCGGGAAAATGCGATCAACAACATTTCCTTTACGCTTTACCGCGGCGAGCGCCTGGGCATCATCGGCGCCACCGGCTGCGGCAAGACCACGATCCTCAACCTGCTCATGCGCTTCTACGACGTGGAAAGCGGGCAGGTCTTCTACGACGGCCGCGACGTTCGCACCTACGCTCCCTCGGAGCTCCGCCGCCCCATGAGTGTGGTCTTCCAGAACGACACCATCTTCGCAGACACGCTCTCGGAAAATATCAAATTCGGCCGCCCCGTCTCCGATGAGGACATGGAGCAGGCCGCTGCGGACGCCAACATCGCTTCGATGATCGAGGCGCTTCCGGAGCGCTACAACTACGCGGCAACCAAGGCCGGCGCGAACTTAAGCGGCGGCGAGAAGCAGCGCGTTCTCATCGCCCGGGCACTGGCCGGGCACCCTGACCTGCTGATCCTCGACGACGCCTCCAGCGCCCTCGATTACAAGACCGACGCAGCCCTTCGCCGCGCCATCCGCGAGCATTATCCGGACACGACAACCATCACCATCGCGCAGCGCATCAGCTCCGTGATGAGCATGGACCGCATCCTCGTGATGGAGAACGGCCAGACCCTGGGGTACGGCACCCACGAGGAGCTCCTCGCAACCTGCGAGGTCTACCGCGACATTTACATTTCGCAGACGGGAGGTGACGCTCATGGCATTGCTTAGCAACAAGACGTCCCGCCCGAAGGACACCAAGGGAACGCTTCGGCGCCTCCTCTCCTACCTCTCGGCCTTCCGGGTTCCGATGGCGATCGCCCTCGTGCTCTCCCTCGGAACAAACCTTTTGGCACTGGCCGGACCCAAGCTTGCCGGACGCGCCATCGAGGCCGTGGACAAGGGCAAGGGGAAGGTGGATTTTGCGACGGTTGCGTACTATACGCGGTGGATGCTCATCATCTACGTCTCCTCCGCCGTCTGCTCCTTCATCCTCTCCGTTTTGATGATGAAGGTCGGCCGCGCCGTCGGCAAGAAGCTCCGCAAGGAAGTCTTCGACAAATTGATGCGCACGCCTGTCGGGTACTTCGACACCCACCAGACCGGCGACATCATCAGCCGCGTTTCCTACGACATCGACGTGATCAGCAACTCGCTCTCCACCGACGTGGTACAGATCTTAGCGAGTATCATCACGGTTGTGGGTGCATTTATCATGATGCTCACGGTCTGCCCGCCTCTGGTGCTGGCGGTGCTGATCACAATCCCGCTCTCGATCTTCTACACGCGCTACATCACCCGCAAGGCGCGCCCGCTTCTGTCGAAGCGCTCCGCAATGTACGGTGAGATGAACGGCTTCTCCGAGGAGATGTTCTCCGGCCAGAAGACCATTCAGGCGTACGCCCACGAGGATCTCACCCTGGCGGACTTCGACGAGATCAACGACCGGACCTGCGAAGCATTTTACAACGCCGACTATATCTCCTCACAGATCGGTCCGTCCATCAGCTTCATCAACAACCTTTCGCTGGCGCTGACGGCCATGTTCGGCTCGCTGTTCTACATGAACGGCGTCATCAACCTCGGCCAGATCTCGTCCTTTGTTTTGTACACGCGCAAATTCTCCGGTCCCATCAACGAGGTCGCCAACATCGCCAACGAGCTTCTGTCGGCCCTCGCCGCTGCCGAGCGCGTCTTCAACCTCTTAAACGAGGCCGATGAGGTCGCCGACCTCAAGGACGCCGAGGAGCTCACCGAGGTTCGCGGCGACGTCGAGCTGGAGGACATCAACTTCTCGTACCGTCCGGAAAAGCCCATCCTGAGCGATGTCAACCTCCGCGCGGAAGCGGGGAAAATGATTGCCATCGTCGGTCCCACAGGCTCCGGCAAGACGACCATCATCAATCTTCTGATGCGATTTTACGAGCCCGTCTCCGGGCAGATTTATGTGGATGATGTGTTCCACGAGCACTACACCATGGAGTCGCTGCGGCGCGCCTACGCGCTGGTTTTGCAGGACACCTGGGTCTTCCACGGCACCATCTACGACAACATCGCCTACGGCCGCATCGGCGCCACCCGCGAGGAGGTCGTGGAGGCCGCCAAAGCCGCCCACATCCACCATTACATCATGTGCCTGCCCCAGGGCTATGACACCGTGATCACCGAGGACGGCGGCAACATCTCGAAGGGCCAGAAGCAGCTCCTCACCATCGCCCGCGCAATGCTCTACGACGCCAAGATGCTCATCCTCGACGAGGCCACCAGCAACGTCGACACCCGCACCGAGCGCCGCATCCAGAAGGCGATGCGCACCCTCATGAAG
>CACZRV010000012.1 GCA_902783725.1 uncultured Lachnospiraceae bacterium
CGCGTGTGCGACGCATTTTGCGAATGCAGGGCGAATACAATCTATGGAGGCTAGTATGGCTAGAAAGAAGATTATTGCCGGCAACTGGAAGATGAACATGACCCCTTCCCAGGCGGTTGAGCTTTGCGCAACCCTGAAGGATCTTGTTAAGAACGACGACGTTGACGTTGTTTACTGCGTTCCGGCAATCGATATCGTACCGGTTGTTGCAGCTGTTAAGGGCAGCAACGTAAAGGTTGGTGCTGAGAACTTCTACATTGAGGACAAGGGCGCATTCACGGGCGAGATTTCCGCTCCGATGCTTCTTGATGCCGGTGTGGAGTATGTGATCATCGGTCACTCCGAGAGAAGAGACATCTTCGGTGAGAACGACATCCTGATCAACGCAAAGGTTAAGAAGGCATTTGCTGCAGGCCTGAAGCCGATCCTCTGCTGCGGTGAGTCTCTTGCACTCCGCAAGGCAGGCACCTACAAGGAGTGGATCTGCCGTCAGATCAAGTGGGATCTGAGCGGTTTGACTGCAGAGCAGGTTAAGACGCTTGTTATCGCTTACGAGCCCATCTGGGCTATCGGTACCGGCGAGACCGCTACCGCAGAGCAGGCTGAGGAAGTCTGCAAGCTCATCCGCGAGTACATCGCAGAGCTTTACGATGCAGCGACGGCTGAGGCTGTCCGCATCCAGTACGGCGGTTCCATGAACGCCGGCAACGCGGCAGAGCTTCTGGCGATGCCCGACATCGACGGCGGCCTGATCGGCGGCGCAAGCCTGAAGGCTGACTTCGGCAAGATCGTGAATTACAACAAGTAAGTCCCGCGAGAGTACGAAACGGGCAGATTGAACGGCATTTTCCGTATCCGAAGGTCCGGGCAGGCAGCTGTCCGGACCGGACGATACGGTTTTGCATGTAACAGGAGGATTCATATGGCAAAGAAGCCGGTAGTATTGCTGATTTTGGACGGCTATGGATTGAATGATAAGGTTGAAGGCAACGCGGTGGCTTTGGCGAAGACACCGGTGATGGATAAACTCATGGCGGAGTGCCCCTTTGTGAAGGGCAACGCTTCCGGCATGGCAGTCGGACTTCCGGAGGGCCAGATGGGCAACTCCGAGGTCGGACATCTCAACATGGGCGCGGGACGCATCGTTTATCAGGAGCTCACGCGCATCACGAAGGAGATCATGGACGGCGATTTCTTCCGCAACGAGGAACTTCTGGCTGCGGTTGAGAATTGCAGGAAAAATGACAGCGCACTTCATCTCTTCGGACTTCTCTCGGACGGCGGCGTACACTCGCACAACACGCATCTGTACGCGCTTCTCCGCCTCGCGAAGGAGCAGGGACTTACGAAGGTTTATGTACATTGCTTCCTTGACGGACGCGACACGCCTCCGGCATCGGGCAAGGATTTTGTGGCGGCTCTCGAGGACGAGATGAAGAAGATCGGAGTCGGCGAGGTTGCTTCCATCAGCGGCCGCTACTATGCGATGGACCGCGACAAGAACTGGGACCGTGTTGAGAAGGCTTACGCCGCGCTGGTTTACGGCGAGGGCAACAAGGCCGCAAGTGCCTCCGAGGCAATGGAGAAGACCTACGCTGACGGCGTAACGGACGAGTTCGTGATCCCGGTTGTCATCGAGAAGAACGGTGCTCCGACGGCGACAATCTCGGCAAATGATTCCATCATTTTCTACAATTTCCGCCCGGACCGCGCGAGAGAGATCACCCGCTCGTTCTGCTGCGAGGATTTTGAGGAGTACGGATTTGCCCGCAGAAACGGCTTCTTCCCGGTGAAGTTCGTATGCTTCTCCGAGTACGATGTGACGATCCCGAACAAGACCATCGCTTTCAAGAAGGTCGAGGTGACCAACACCTTCGGCGAGTGGCTTGCAGCGCAGGGAATGCGCCAGGCGCGTATCGCCGAGACCGAGAAATATGCACATGTAACATTCTTCTTCAACGGCGGCGTTGAGGCTCCGAACGCAGGAGAGGACCGCATCCTTGTGGACTCCCCGAAGTACGTTCCCACGTATGACAAGAAGCCCCGCATGAGCGCTTACACGGTCTGCGACCGCCTGAGCGAGGCCATCACCAAGAAGGATGAGGACGGCAACGCTTACTACGATGTCATCATCTGCAACTTCGCAAACCCCGACATGGTGGGCCACACCGGCGTTGTGGAGGCGGCAACGGAAGCCATCGAAGTCATCGACAAATGCGTAGGTGAGGTCGTGAACTTCGTGAAGGAAGTCGGTGGCGTGATGTTCATCTGTGCCGACCACGGAAACGCAGAGCAGCTCATCGATTACGAGACCGGCGCACCGTTCACGGCGCACACCACGAACCCGGTTCCGTTCATCCTGGTAAACGCAGAGCCCGGCACGAAGCTTCGTGAGGGCGGCTGCCTGGCAGACATCGTTCCGACGCTCATCGAGCTGATGGGCAAGGAGAAGCCGAAGGAGATGTCCGGCAAGAGTCTGCTCGCATAAAAAATAGTGCTTGCAATCGCGACACATTTGTGTTAATATCATCGTGCTGTGTTGCGAAAAAGTGGTTCGCATAAGGCAAATGGAGTATTTCGGAGGATCCTATGGGTGCATTACATACTGTAGTTATGGTATTTTACATTTTGGTTTGTGTCGTGCTGACAATCATTGTTTTGATGCAGGAAGGCAAGAATGCAGGTCTGAGCGGTTCCATCAGCGGAGCGGCCGAGACTTACTGGGGAAAGAACAAGGCACGTTCGATGGAAGGTAAGCTGGTGGTTCTCACCCGCGTCCTTGCAGCGGTGTTCATCATTCTTTCCGTCGTTTTGAACATGCCGTTCTGGACGAAATAGGAAACAAACATTTCGCGGCACTCTGAACAAGAGTGCCGCTTCTGTTTACGGGGCTTTTATGACGGATACGGAACTGACAAACAGACGTCGTGACATGGTGCTCGCACTGCTTCGGGACCGTCGGTATCAACCGATGCGGCCGAAGGAGATGGCGGGCCTTTTGGCGGTTCCGAAATCCGAGCGCGGAGACCTCGGGGCAATCCTGGACTCGCTGTGCGCGGAAGGCCTGGCGTCCGTGGACGGTTACGGCCGGTACTCCGGCACGGCGCGCGAGACCGCAGAGGGCATTTTCTCGGCAAATGAACGCGGTTTCGGGTTCGTCACCGTGGAGGGTGAGGACGGAGACTGGTTCATTCCCGCGGAGGAGTCGGCAGACGCCATCGACGGCGATCTGGTGCGGGTAGTCAAGGTTCGCGACGGCGGTTCGTACGGTGAGCGTTCGTTTCGGACGGAGGCCCGTGTGGTGGCCGTGGTCAGAAGAAACACGACGTCCGTTGTGGGATTTTTCAAAAAGACCGCCTTCGGCGGCCGCGTGATCCCGGATCGGAGCCGCTTCACCTTTGACCTTCGCATTCCCAAGGAGGCGACGAAGGGTGCCGTCAGCGGGCAGAAGGTCTGCGCGGAGATCGTCCTCTACGGCCGGGAGCCGGAGGGACGGATCGTTGAGATCTTAGGGCACGTAAATGATCCCGGGGTGGATGTGTTGTCAGTGGTGCGCTCCTACGGGCTTCCCACGGATTTTCCGGACGAAGTGACCGGACAGCTTCCGGAGGTGCCGCGTGAGGTTACGGCGGCGGACACTGCGGGGAGAACGGACCTTCGGGATCTTCTCACGGTGACCATCGACGGCGAGGAGGCGAAGGACCTCGACGACGCGATCTCCTTGACGGAGGAGAACGGCCGCGTGGTCCTGGGAGTCCACATTGCGGACGTCAGCAACTATGTGAAGGAAAATTCACCGCTGGACCGGGAGGCAGTCAACCGCGGTACCAGCGTGTATCTTGCGGACCGCGTGATCCCCATGCTTCCGCACGAGCTCTCGGACGGCATCTGTTCCCTGAACCAGGGGGAGGATCGTCTGGCGCTCAGCTGCATCATGGAGGTGGACGAGACCGGCGTGGTTGTGTCGCACACCATCTGCGAGAGCGTGATCAACGTAAATCACCGCCTGTCGTATCATCAGGTACAGGGCGTTTTCGACGGGGAGAGCGAAGCTTCGAAGGGGATTGAAGATGCGATTTCCATGCTTTTGCGGATGCGGGAGATCGCAGACCGGATCCGGGAGGCGAGAAAATCCCGCGGAGCGATTGACTTTGATTTTCCGGAGAGTAAGATTATACTAAACGAGAGGGGACGCGTCGTGTCGGTGGAGCCGCACGAGCGGAACCGCGCCACGGCCATGATCGAGGATTTTATGGTTCTGGCGAACGAGACGGTGGCGGAGGAGTTCCACTGGATGTCCATGCCGTTTGTGTACCGCGTTCACGAGGAGCCTTCCATCGAGAAGATGCGGGAGCTGGCCGGTTATGTTTCGCACTTCGGATACCGGCTGCACGTCTCGGACAAAGTGCACTCGAAAGAGGTGCAGCGTTTTTTGGAGAAGGTCCGCGGGAAGCAGGAAGAAGCGCTTCTTTCGAGGCTTACGCTCCGATCCATGAAGCAGGCGAAGTACTCGACAGAGTGCCTGGGGCACTTCGGACTCGCCTCGCGGTTTTACTGTCATTTTACGTCGCCGATCCGGCGGTACCCGGACCTGCAGATCCACCGCATCATCAAGGAGCATCTGCACGGGACGCTGACGGAGGCGCGCATCGCGCACTACGAGGAGATCCTTCCGGAGAGGGCGGCCCGCTCGAGCATGACCGAGCGCCGCAGCGAGGAGGCCGAGCGCGAGGTGGAGAAGATGAAGAAGGCGGAGTTCATGCGCGGACAGCTCGGAGAGGTGTTCGACGGCGTGGTCTCCGGCGTGACCTCGTGGGGCGTTTACGTGGAGCTTCCCAACACGGTGGAGGGGCTCTGCCGGCTGACGGACCTGCGCGGCGATTACTATGTATTTAACGCAAAGACCATGTCGCTCACGGGCGAGCGGTCGGGGCACCGTATTACCATCGGACAGCCGATGCGCGTGATGGTGGCGGCGGCCGACAAGGCGTCGCGGACGGTGGATTTTGTGCCGGCGTGAGAGAAATGAGGGAGTTATGGGAAACGATTCGATTCGTCAGGTAGCCAACAACAAAAAGGCGTTTCATGATTATTTTATCGAGGATCAGTACGAGGCGGGCATCGCCCTGCACGGGACCGAGGTCAAATCCATTCGCATGGGCCGCTGCTCCATCAAGGAGGCCTATGTGCGCATCGAAAAGGGAGAGGCTTTCATCTACGGGATGCACATCTCACCGTATGAGAAGGGCAACCTCTTTAACCGCGATCCGCTGCGTGTGAAGAAGCTTCTTTTAAACCGCCACGAGCTCAACAAGATCGGCGGGAAGCTGCAGGAGAAAGGCTATACGCTGGTTCCGATCAGCGTGTACTTAAAAGGCAACCTCGTGAAGGTCACCATCGGCGTGGCCAAGGGAAAGAAGCTCTACGACAAGCGCGAGTCCATCGCAAAGAAGGATCTGCAGCGCGAGGCGGAGCGGGACTTCAAAATTCGAAATCTTTCGTAAGAATCGGCGGGAAATGCAAGGTTTCCCGCCAGTTTTTGTCTGTACCCCGGAAGTTCCGAAATCATGCCAAGAACGGTTTGACAAATGCTTCCGCGATTGTTATACTGTTCCTATAACAATTATAACGTTGCGTTGCCCGCGGGGGGGCAGTGAGGTGAAAGTATGCTGATCAGCATCGATTTTAACAGTGACGAAGCATTTTACATGCAGCTTCGGAACCAGATCATCATGGGGATAGCCACGTCCGAAATTCGGGACGGGGAGAATCTGCCCAGCGTTCGCGATCTTGCGGATACGGTGGGCATTAATATGCATACGGTGAACAAGGCCTACTCCATCTTAAAGCAGGAGGGATACCTGAAGCTTGACCGCCGCAGAGGCGCCGTGGTGTCTGTGGATGTGGACCGCAGAAGGGCCATTGAGGAACTTCGGACGCAGCTTCGCGAGGCGGTTGCCCGCGCTGTCTGCAGAAACGTCTCGGAGACGGACATCAACGCGATTTTACAAGAGGTTGTGGAGGAATTTCGATGAAACCGGAATATACAGAGGAGGCCCTGCGCATCCTTGACGAGGCGAAGGAGTTCGCCGCATCGCTTCGCTGCCGCTACGTCGGCACGGAGCATCTCGGATATGTTCTGATCACCCGTGCGGGTGTTGTGAGCCAGCTGTTCTCGGAGGAGCAGACGGCGGAATACAAGGAGCTTCTTTCCAAGACGCAGACGGAGGGCGGACGGGCCGTGAAGGCGAAGCCGAAGATGACGCCCCGCCTTCGCCTTGTGTTGGAAAATGCGGAATCCACGGTGCGCATCTTAGGCGACAGCCGCGTGGGAACCGGCCATCTGATGCTCGGACTGCTTCGCGAGAAGAGTTGCACGGGATGCCGTCTGGTGTGCAAGGTCGCCGATTCGACACCGGCGAAGCTGTACCCCGAAGTGTTGTGCGTCATGGGTCTTCCGGACGATGTGATGCGCGAGCAGACGGAAATGTTAAAGGACGGCAAGGCCGGCGGCACCGGCACGCTTGAGAATTTCTGCCGGTGCATCAGCTTCGATGCGGAGGACGGTCTTCTGGAGCCCGTGATCGGGCGCGAGGAGGAGACGGACCATCTGATCCGCATTTTGTGCCGCCGCACGAAGAATAACCCCTGCCTGGTTGGTGAGCCCGGCGTGGGAAAGACGGCCGTGGTGGAAGGGCTTGCACAGCGGATCGCCGCAGGAAAAGTGCCCGCCGAGATGAAGGGCAAGCTGGTGTTTGAGCTGAATGTCACCTCGCTGGTGGCAGGTTCACGGTACCGCGGCGATTTCGAGGAGCGCATGAAGCAGCTCCTGGCGGATGCGGCCCAGGGCGGCAACGTCATATTGTTCATCGACGAGCTGCACACGGTTGTCGGAGCCGGTAACGCGGAGGGCTCTTTGGATGTTGCGAACATGTTAAAGCCCGCCCTTGCGCGAGGCGAGATCCGCATCATCGGTGCGACCACGGCGGAGGAGTACCGCCGCTATATCGAGAAGGATCCGGCGCTTGAGAGGCGCTTTCAGCCGGTCACGGTGGAGGAACCCACCGCGGAGCAGGCATTTGACATCTTAAAGGGAATCTGCGACCGCTACGAGTCGCATCACCATGTCAAATACACAGACGATGCGCTTCGCGCCTGCGTCTCACTCTCTGCGCGGTATTTAGGAGACCGCCGTCTTCCCGACAAGGCCATCGACCTGATGGACGAGGCCGGAAGCCGCGTGCATCTTGCGGCGGCAAAGACGCCTGCGGGCGACGATGCGGATGCGGCGGAGGCGAAGCTTGCGGAGGCATGCGACGCAGCCCTTCGCCAGGGTAACCGCGAGGAGGCGGGCAAGCTTCTTCGGAAGCTTCGCAAGCTGAAGGCGAAGCCTGCGGGAGAGGCGAAGGACGCGGATGTCCGCGTTGTCGAGCCCGATGTGATCGCGCAGATCATCGCGCAGAAGACGGGCGTTCCTGCGGCACAGATCTCGCAGTCGGAGAGCTCGCGTCTTCTCAAACTCGAGAGCGAGCTGCACGAGATGGTGATCGGTCAGGAGGAGGCGGTCTCGGCGCTTGCAAAGGCTATCCGCCGCGGCAGAGTCGGCCTTAAGGACCCGAACCGCCCGGTGGGATCGTTCCTGTTCCTGGGACCTACCGGCGTCGGCAAGACCGAGCTTTGCAAAGCCCTCGCCAAATGCCTCTTCGGCGATCCGGACGCGATGATCCGAATCGATATGTCAGAGTACATGGAGGCGCACAGTGTCTCGAAGATGATCGGTAGCCCGCCCGGCTATGTCGGGTTCGAGGCCGGAGGTCAACTGAGCGAGCGCGTCCGCAGAAAGCCGTACTCGGTGCTTCTCTTTGACGAGATCGAGAAGGCACATCCGGATGTGTTTAACATTCTACTGCAGATGCTGGACGACGGCCGCATCACAGACTCGAGCGGACGTCTGGTGGATATGAAAAACACGGTCATCATCATGACCTCAAATGCGGGCGCGGAGCGCATCATGAATCCGAAGACTCTGGGATTTGTCTCCGCGGAGGACGCGTCGGCGGATTACCGCCGGATGAAGGACGGCGTCATGGAGGAGGTCAAGAGAATTTTCAAACCGGAATTCTTAAACCGAATCGATGACATCGTTGTATTCCACATGCTCACAAAGGACGAGATCCTGGGAATCTCGCGCCTGTTGCTCCGCCGGTTTGCGGATCGCTGCAGGGAGGCGCACAACCTTAAGGTGTCCTTTACGGACGCGCTTACTGCGATGGTGGCGGAGAAGGGATACGTGCCGCAGTACGGCGCGAGACCGGTCAAGCGGGTGATCGCCGAGCAGGTGGAGGACCCCATGGCAGAGCGGCTTTTGTCCGGCGAAATCCCGGAGGGAAGCAGCGTGACCGTGGACTGGGTGAAAGAGAAGGTAACCTTCCGGTGCCGGAGAAGGAGATAGTTGGCAATGGCGAAGGAGAAGACAGTATTTTTCTGCTCCGAGTGCGGGACGGAGTTTCCGAAGTGGCTCGGGCAGTGCACCGCCTGTAAGGCATGGGGTACCCTTGTGGAGGCGCCGAAGACGAAACCCTCCGCGGAAATTCCCTTAGGAGGCCTTTCCGGGAAGAAAGTAAAGCCGGTGAGCCTTCGGGACGTTGATGTCACGGAGGAGCCGAGAACAAAGACGGGGATGGAGGAGCTTGACCGCGTGCTCGGCGGCGGCATTGTTGCCGGTTCGCTGGTGCTCGCATCGGGCGACCCGGGCATCGGCAAATCCACACTGTTATTACAGATGTGCCGCAATCTTGCGGAGAACGGAACGTCGGTTTTGTACGTGTCCGGAGAGGAATCCCTGGCGCAGATCAAGCTTCGCGCCATGCGCATCGGCGAGTGCCCGGACCGGCTTTTGTTCCTCTCCGAGACCGATATGGGCGCCATCGCGGACCAGATCCTTACGCTGCACCCCGAGGTTGTGATCATTGACTCGGTGCAGACCATGTCCATGACCGGAAGCAGCGGAGCTCCCGGCGGACCCGTGCAGATCCGCGAGATCACCGCATATCTGATGCGGATCGCGAAGGAGGAGGCAATCTCCGTGTTCCTTGTCGGTCATGTGACCAAGGACGGTGTGGTCGCGGGACCGAAGATGCTCGAGCACATGGTGGACACCGTGCTGTATTTTGAGGGAGACTCGACCACGTCCTACCGCATTTTACGGGCGGTCAAAAACCGCTTCGGCTCCACCAACGAGATCGGGGTGTTCGAGATGCGCGGGGACGGCCTGCAGGAGGTTCTCAATCCGTCGGAGCACATGCTCCGCGGAATGCCGGAAAATGAGCCGGGGTCGGTTGTCGCCGTGACCATGGAAGGGACGAGGCCGATCCTTGTGGAGGTTCAGGCTCTCGTATGCAAGACGAACTATTCCCAACCGCGCCGCACCACGGCCGGCACGGATTTAAACCGCCTCAACATTCTGACGGCGGTGATGCAGAGAAGGACGGGCGTGGAGATCGGGCAGTGCGACACCTACGTCAACATTGCCGGCGGTATGCGCGTCACGGAGCCTGCGCTGGACCTGCCGATCATTCTGGCGTTGTGGTCATGCTACCGCAACCGACCGCTGGAGCCCCACACGGTGGCCTTCGGCGAGGTCGGTCTGACCGGGGAGCTTCGCTCCGTCACACAGCCGCTTCTGCGGGTGCGGGAGGCGATGAAACTCGGATACCGGTCGGTGATCCTGGCGCAGTCCGACTGCGACAGCATCCGTTCGCAGGTGCCTGCGGACATCAAATTGTACGGACTTCGTAACATCGGTGATCTTAAGAAGTAAGCGGGGGAACTATGAAGAGAAAACTATGCGCGGCACTTCTGGTGTGCGCGATGCTTGCCGGATGCGGCAAGAAGAAGCCGGTCTCCAACGTCACGCTCATGGACACGACGCAGTACGAGCATACGATCCATGCACTGGCGGAGCAGGAAGGACAGAAGAACAAGGAGCCCGAGAAAGACAAGGACGGTTTCATCGTCACGGACGACACGGTGTATGTGGCTTCGAACACCTTGAACATCCGCGTCGAGCCCAGCGCGGACGCAAATCTGGTGAAGGCCGTGGCCTACGGAACAAAACTGCAGCGCACGGGCATCGGCGACAACGGCTGGGACCGGGTGTATTTTGAGAATGCAACCGCCTACGTCAGCAGCGAGTACATCACGACCCTCACGATCCAGGAGAACCGCACCTTCGAGTATTCGACGATGATGCTCTCCGTGGTTGATACGTCCCGGCAGATCTACAGCTACGACTCCATGGTGGAGGATCTTGCGGAGCTTAAGGAGCGCTACGGCGGGCATATGAAGCTCAACAGCATCGGCGCCACCAAGGACAACCGCAGCATTTTCGAGATTGTCATCGGAGACCCGGAGAAGGCACAGAAACACATTTTCTTCTGCGCCGGAATCTGCGGTGCCGAATACATGTCCTCGCTTTTGTGCATGAAGCAGGCGGAGTACTGCCTGTGCTATTATGACACCGGAGTGTACAACGGATTTGCCTACAAGGATCTGTGTGAAAATGCCTGCATCCACGTGATCCCGATGCTCAATCCCGACAGTGTGACCATCAGCCAGGAGTATCTGGCCTGCGTTCGCGACGAGCGGATCGTCACGGACCTCAAGAAATGGTTTGACCGGGACAAGGTGAAGGGCGGCAAGAACAATTCCCTGGAGAACTACCTGATGTTCTTCTACGCGAACGCAAACGGCGTCGATCTTCGCCGCAATTTCCGCTATCACTGGGATAATCTCGGGGCCGAGATTCCGACGGAACCCACGTCGGAAGGATACCCCGGTACCGAAGCGGAGAGTGAGCCGGAGACGAAGGCTTTGCTCCGGCAACTGACGGGAGTTACGCCGGATCTGGTGGTCACATACCATACGTCCGGTGCGAAGATCACCTACAACTACGGACAGGCGGAGCCGAAGCTTTCCGTGGGCAAGCGGTACGCAGAGGCGGCAGCGGGCATCATGAATTATGAAGTTGTTTCGGCAAATGCAGGGGTTTCCGCCTACGGCTCGTACGAAGGCTATTGTGCCGCAGAGCGCGGAATTCCCACACTTGAGATCGCACTCGGCAACGGCAATACGCCGCTGTCGTTAAATGAGTTTAATTCCATCTGGAATGCATGCAGAGAATCCTGGGCTGTCTTGCAGCTCTCGGTTATCAACAACAAGTAATCCCGGCCCCGGGAACGGGGAGTACCGGTCATCACCGTGTAACAAAAAGGAGTAAGCGATGAAGATTGTCTTGTTAATGATCGTAGTCCTGATTTCATTTATCGTGACCCGGATCTTTTACGGCAAAAACTGGAAAAAGCGCCTGCAGGTGTCGTTGCAGTTCAGCCAGGAGACCGCCCACGAAGGGGAGTGGGTCTCTCTGGAGGAGGTCATCACCAACAATAAGGCGA
Source organism: uncultured Lachnospiraceae bacterium (assembly GCA_902783725.1). Lineage (GTDB taxonomy): Bacteria > Bacillota > Clostridia > Lachnospirales > Lachnospiraceae > ISDg. The sequence goes on from CACZRV010000012.1 coordinate 11,454, forward strand.
TGCCGCTTCCCGCGCTGAAGGTTAAATTCCAGCTGTCCCGGTTCATGGTCATCGAGAATCAGGACATGAAGCATGTCACGGACCACTACTACCGGAACGATCTCTTCTCCATCGGCGGGTTTAAGCAGGTTACGCGCCGGATTCCCGTGATGGCTACAAGGAGAGGACCGTACCGCGTGGACGGCGTACAGGTTGTCGGCAGCGACATCTTCTTCTCCAAGCAGCACGCATGGATTCTGGAGGCTTCGACACAGCTTCTGGTGACGCCGAAGAACTACACCATCGGCACCGGAGACCTTCCGTTCCGCACCATGTGGGGCGATGTGGTCTCGAAACTGAAACTGTATGAGGACTTTTCCGCATTTGCCGGACTTCGCGACTATCAGCCCGGCGATCCGATCCAGAAGATCAACTGGAAGGCATCCGCCAAATCCGGCGACTGGCAGGTCAACTATTACGACACGACCATGGACAAGCGTCTCCACATTGTACTGCATGCGGAGCGCGGCCCCATGTCCCACGAGGAGGAGCTTCGCGAGGAGCTTCTGCGCCTCGGCGTAAGCTTCACTTCATCGGCCCTCTCCATCGGACAGAGCGTGTCCCTGGAGTGCAACGTGTCCGGCAGCGACGGCGGAACGCCTTTGATGGTTCCCGAGGGAAGCTCCATGGGCCATCTGAGCACCATCGAGATCGGCCTGGCCGGCATCGACTACGAGACCATTTTCGACGCGAAGCGTATGCAGCAGGCGATGCGCGAGCGCATGGAGCTCGGCGACGGCAACGATTTTTCGGCCGAGGAAGAGAATTACAACACCAGTGTTTTGTATATCACCTACTCACTCCGTCCGGAGTTTGAGAAGCGCATCCGCGCGAGAATCCGCACCGGCGCACCGTGCTGTCTTGTCATCATCGGAGAGAAGCTCCCGACGCTTCCTCAGGAACTGATGGGCTGTACGGCGCTTTGGACGCCGAGAAATCTGTAGGAGGTTGCCATGAGAGATCAATTTCGAATTGAACGATATGAGATGCAGCTGTTGCGCATCCGCTTCCTTTCGGTGGGCATGACACTGTATGCCCTTGCGGCAATCTACCTGCGCATTCCTTTTAAGGATCGCCTGTGGATGCTCTTCGGCGGACTGTTCCTTACACTTTTGATCTTCTGGGGATTGTCCGGAATGGTCGGAAGCACCGTTGGAAAGAAGAGCAAGCGAGGCAAGGAGCTCACGTTCCTGCCTATCGGCGTCGGCATTTTGGCAGCGGTCATCGTTGCCGAGTACATCGATAAGACCGAGCTGTTCTGGATGGAGTCGTTTACGCTGATTTTGTTCCTTGCGGTCAATGTCTATGCGATCTATCTGACCAACTACGTGCGGTTTGTGTACGCAAACCGGGACGCCGATTACATGGCGGTCTACCATGTTACCCTCGGCAATACCCGCGCGTACCGGTTGTGGTACATGATCACGGTATTTGCGGTTCTGTCCGTCGCCATTCTGCCCATCTGGGGTCTGTTTGACGGCGCATGGTCAAACCTGCTGAAATCCCAGAAGGCAACAACGGAGATCACGGTGACGCCGACTCCGGCTTCCGGCGATGTCGATCCGCAGGAAGAGGAGATCATTACTCCTGCACCGGAGCATAAGGATTCCACCGCCAATCTGGCCTGGATCGGTGTTATGATCAAGCTGTTCCTTGCCGCATGTATCATTGTGTCCGCCTATTTCCTTGCGAGGTCGATGCTTTCGAGGATCACCGACGCGAAGACCAGTATGGAGACCGACCGGGTCATTGACTTAAAGCGGATCCTCATTCCGATCCAGGAGGAGACGGTCCGCCTTCGCGACGACAATGTATACGATGAGAACACCTACGCGCGCCGTATTCGCCGGACCTTTAAGCGCACGGTATTCGATCGCTACGGCGATGTGGATATTCCGGAGCTGACGCCGACGGATCTTCTGGGCAAGGAGGACGAGGGCAACGATGTTCTTCTCGAAAAATACGAGAAGGCCCGCTACTCGGATATCCCCTGTACAGCCGATGACGTGAAGGCCGTCCGCGAGCCGAAGAAGTAACGGCTTTGCCCGTTCCGCTCCCTTCGGAAAATGTGCAAGAAAATTTTTCTTGACATTTCGAAAATCGTGTTGTACCATAGCGTCCAACAGGGTTTTATCCCATTTTGCGAAAAGCTGGGAAGAGGAGCAGTACTTTTGCCTCTGGTTCAGAAAGCTGCCGGTTGATGTGAGGCAGTCGATGATGCAGAAGGAACTCACCTCGGAGCTGCCGATTGAAGGCCGTAAGGCTGCGTAGATTGTGCCGGAGTCCAACCGTTACGAATGGAAGAGCATCGACTACGGTCCGTGCCCGATTGAGTGCATGAGAAATCATGAAATAGAGTGGTACCGCGCTAATTGCGTCTCTATCTTCCCGGAGGAAGATAGGGACGTTTTTGTTTCTCCGGGACAATTCGGCAAGAACACATCAAGCGACGAAAGGAAGAATCACATGAAGATCAGTTTTTCCACACTGGGTTGTCCGGATTACTCCTGGACCGACATTTACACCATGGCAAAAGACCTCGGTTACCACGGTATTGAGATCCGCGGTCTGGGGAACGATATCCTTGCTACGAGAGCGAAGCCGTTCTCGGAGGCACAGCTGCCGAACACGGTTGCCAAGCTCCGTGAAATAGGAATTGAGGTTTCGTGCCTCTCCTCGGGCATTGCTCTTAAGTATCAGGCGAAGCTTCCGAAGATCATGGAGGAGTTGACGGCGTATGCAAAACTTGCCAACGCGCTGGGAACCGCGTACATCCGCGTGCTTGCGGACGAGCATCCCGCGCCGGAGGGCGAGGTGGACGACGAGGCGATCATCGCTACCCTGAAGCAGCTGGCTCCGATCGCAGAGCAGTACAACGTGACCATGCTGGTGGAGACCAACGGTGTGTATTCCGACACGGCCCGCCTGAAGAAACTTCTGGATGCGGTCGGCAACCGCAAGATCGCCGCTCTGTGGGACATCCATCATCCGTACCGCAACTTCGGGGAGAAGCCGGAGCAGACGGTGGCAAACCTGGGCGAGTACATCAAGTACGTTCATGTGAAGGACTCCGTGTGCCGTGACGGCCGCGTTTCCTACCGCATGATGGGAGACGGCGACATGCCGCTCAAGGAGGCATTTGCCGCACTGCAGAGCATGCATTACACCGGTTATGTTTCCCTCGAGTGGGTAAAGCGCTGGTCAGCGGAGCTCGCGGACGCGTGGGTAGTGTTCCCGCAGTTCGCAAATTACATGCGCCCTTACAAGACGAAGCATAAGCACGCGCTGCAGACGGACAACCGCGGCACGGGCAACTATATCTGGCCGAAGGAGCGGTTGATCGACTACACCTTCCCGGATGTTCTGGACCGCATCTGCGAGGTGTTCCCGACGCAGTATGCATTCCGCTACACGGAGCTCGACTACACGAGAACGTACCCCGAGTTCCGCGATGACGTGGACAATTTTGCGAGAGCCCTGATCGCAATGGATGTGAAGAAGGGCGACCACGTGGCCATCTGGGCGACAAATGTGCCCGCATGGTACATCACCTTCTGGGCTACGACGAAGATCGGCGCAGTTTTGGTCACGGTCAACACCGCATACAAGATTCATGAGATCGAGTATTTGCTGCGCCAGTCCGACACCCACACGCTTGTCATGATCGACGGCTTCAAGGATTGCGACTATGTCGGAACCATCCGTGAGCTGTGTCCCGAGCTTGCGACCTGCGAGCCGGGTAAGCTGGAGAGCGAGAGACTGCCGTATCTTAAGAATATCATCACCGTTGACAGCCGTCAGCCGGGCTGCTTTACATGGGACGACGCCGTAAAGCTCGGCGAGACCGTGCCGCTTACGGAGGTGGAGAAGCGCCGCGCCGCAGTGGACAAGAACGATGTGTGCAACATGCAGTACACCTCGGGAACCACGGGCTTCCCGAAGGGCGTTATGCTCACGCACTACAACGTTGTCAACAACGGTAAGGCCATCGGCGACTGCATGGATCTCTCCACGGCGGACCGCATGATGATCCAGGTGCCCATGTTCCATTGCTTCGGTATGGTGCTTGCGATGACGGCATCCGTGACCCACGGTGTCACCATGTCCCCGATCCCTGCATTTTCACCGAGAAAGAGCTTGAACTGCATAAACCAGGAGAAGATTACCTGCTTCCACGGCGTGCCGACCATGTTCATCGCGATGCTGGGACACGAGAATTTCCCGAAGACCGATTTCTCCCACATGAGAACCGGTATCATGGCGGGATCGCCGTGCCCGATCAAGACCATGGAAGAGGTCATCGAGAAGATGCACATGCCCGAGATCGTTATCACCTACGGTCAGACCGAGGCTTCACCTGCGACGACCATGAGCAAGACAAGCGATACCATCGAGCAGCGCGTCAATACCGTAGGACCTTCCATCTTCGGCGTTGAGACCAAGATCGTTGATCCCGAGACCGGCGAGGAACTTCCGGACGGCGTTCCGGGCGAGTTCTGCGCACGCGGTTACAATATCATGAAGGGCTACTACAAGATGCCCGAGGCAACGGCCGCA
>CACZRV010000013.1 GCA_902783725.1 uncultured Lachnospiraceae bacterium
AATTGTGCCAGCATTAACTATCTAGTCAAAATACTATAAGAACATCTTCGTAAAATCCTCCGGAGGCATCGGGGCGTTCAGGCGCTTGCGCTCCATCGCCTTGATCCGCGCCGCCAGCTCGGGATTCTGTCGCAGGTAGTTCGCCGGCAGCTGCTCCACGGTGTTGCCCCGGATGGAGCACCGTGCCAGGTAACCGTCGATGTCCACGCGGAAGCCCAGGTTCTGCAGTTCCGTCAACACTCCCATGACCGCGTTAAAGTTCTTCTCGCTGATGCCGTCCGGGATCAGCAGCTCGATGCGGTCCGCAGGAACATTGTAGCGCTGCTGCAGGTATTTGATGCGGTTGACGAAATCGGAGCTGAACATGTACTGCCAGGAGCTTCCCAGCGAGATGACCGGCGGCTTGACACCGTTCTCGAGCCACTCGCGGATCAGCCGGAAGGTCTCCTTGTGTACGTAGTAATCCAGGTCGGTGATAAAGCCGTTCTCCTCGAAGATCGGAACGAAGGAACCGGGCTCCAGCACCTGTCCCTCCGCCGTGATCCAGCGGACCAGTGCCTCGGCGCCGATGACCTTGTCCGTGGCGAGGTCGCGCTTCGGCTGGAAGAACACCTTGAATTCGCGGTTCGCCAGAGCGTCGCGCATGGAATTTTCCACAAAGGCGCGGAAGCTTCCGCCCTGCTCCGCTTCGCCGGACTCGTATACAACCATGACGGTTGCGGCGTTGTTCATGCTGCCGATGGCCTTGCGGGCGCGGTTCGCATGCTCCACAGACGTCGTCACCGTGTCTTCCTTATTCTGGAACCGGTACAGGCCGCACCAGACATTGGGCTGCAGGTCCGGATACAGACGAAGGACTGCCGTGTGTGCATTCTGCAGGATCATCTCCACGCGGGCCTGGGTGCGCTCGCGGTCCTCATACTCGATCATCATGACGAAATCCGCACCGCTGCGGCGGGCGAGAAGCTCGTCCGTGCGGAGCATCGACGACACGGTGGACGCGAACACGCGAAGCATCTCGTTACAAACCGCATAGCCCCACACCTCGTTGATGTCGTGGAACTGCGGGAAACTGAAATATGCGAAGCAGAGGCTCTCATGCGGATGTTCCGCAACGTAGCGCATCGCCTCGGACTCGAATTTTTCGGCGGTAAGCTGTCCCGTGAGGGCGTCCTTGGAGCGGACGCGCTCCACAAAGTCGGTGACATCCGACCAGCAGACGAGGCACTGTTTCTCTCCGTCCTCGCCGGTGATGCGTGAAGCGGTGGTGCTGATCCAGCGCTTCTGCTTCGTGTAATATGTCTCGGTGGTGTGCACGCTGTCCTTCTCGCCCAGAGCGGCCACCGGACAGTTCTGGCACACGGTATTTCTTCCCATGATCGCCGAGTAGCAATGCTCGCCCGAATGTGCGAGAGGATACTGCCGCCCGGTGTAGTCGCCGACATACACAAGCTCCATGGTCTCGGGGATGACGGCGTAGCTGGTGATCTGCTGGTTCTCGATGATGGCGTGGGTGTACGTCAGCTCGTCCGCCAGCATCTCCTTTGCGCGGGCACGCGCGATGTAGATGGCTAAGAGCTTCGAAAGGTTCAGGAGGACATCCTGCTCGTCCTTGCTCCAGTTGCGGTCCGCCTCCTTCTCAAAACAGATGCAGGCAAATGTCTCGTCGTTATCGATGATGGCATACTGGAACAGCGAGGAGTTTCCGTACAGTCCGCGGATCTCCTCCGGCATCTCGATGCCCAGCTGTGCCGTGTTCTGCGAGATGAACAGCCGGTCGTTCGTGAAGCGCGAGCGGATCGAGCTGTAGTTGTCCCGGATCACGCGGTCGAACTGCCGGTAGTACGGGTTCGGCTCCGACTCCCAGTCGTAGCGCACCTTCGCAAGCTGCTTGCGGAGGTCGTACTGGATCGTGTAAATGCGGCGGTATTTGTAGTATTTGCCTATCTCCTCGAAGATCGATACCACTTCCTCCGCGCCGGTTCCGCTGCCGGCCAGCATATCGAAAGTCTTGTTGACGATGTATTTTTCCACCGGGCCGTACTTCGAACTCTGCTGCGCGGCCACAACCTTCTGCGCCTCGGTCTTGGGCGTCTCCTGCTGCACGGGCTTCGGCCGGTACTGCCGGTGGGCACTCAGAGCCTCCTCGTACATGGTGCAGATCGTGCCGGGAGTCTTCTTCGTCTCCTCCAGCGCGATGGACGCCTTGCGGTACAGGCTTCCGAAGTCACGGCCGTCCAGCGGGAAAATGGCAACGCCTAAGTTGACGTGGAGCACATTTTCCTTCTTGAGCTCGATGAGCTCCGCCGCGCGGGTGATGGCACGCGCCACGGAATACACGTCCGCAGGTCCCTTCATGCCGCACTTGATCAGCACGAACTCGTCGTCCACGATGCGCGCCATGGCATCGCTCTCGCCGAAAATTCCGCCCAGGCTCTTCGCCAGTTTCTCCAGCACATAATCGCCGTACGCATGGCCCCATTCCGCCGTGATCGTCGCAAAATCCTCGATGTCCATCACGTACAGTGCGAACCTCGCGTCCTCCGCATTCCCGCGGATGATCTCCTCCAGGCGCTCCTGCACGGACACCTGCGTGAACAGTCCGGTGACGGGGTCGGTCTCCATCTCCTTGATGACGACATTTTCCTCTTTCTTCTCCTCGCTCACGTTGAGGGTGCGCCCGATGACCTTCTCCGGCGTCCCGTCCTCCGCGAACACGGTATAGCCCTCATAGCGCAGCCAGATCTGCGTCTTCTCGTCCATGAACGCCCGCAGCTCGTAGGAAAATGCCTCATCCCCGTGCTCCAGGCTGTCGCACAGAGCGTCGAACACCTCCCGGTCCTCCGGCGCGATCAAACCGCTGTTAAGCATCGTCTCCCGGAAGCCCTTGATGCGCAGCATGTCGTTGGGCGCAATGCCCTCCACGCGCTTGCTCTGAACGAGCTCATCCGCGGCGATGTTGTACTCCCAAAGGCCGCAGCGAACCATACCGGCGATTATCCGGTACTTGGTCTTCTGCCGCTCCAGCTCCTCCTCGAGTTCCTTGATCCGCGCTCTCTCCAGACGAATATCCTCTTCCATGCCGATCCTCCCAATACTGCGGTCCGGCGACCGCCTCTTCTCTATTTTCAAAACGGACCGTTTCCGTCCGCTGTTTTATCGCATCTGAATCTGCTTTGCCACCCGCTCCGCCTCCGCAGGCTCCAGCGCCCGCAGCAGCTCGATGGCAAATTCACCCGAAACTCCCATGCCCTTTCCGGTGATCACCTTTCCGTCGACCGTGACCGCATCCCCCGTCACCGTTGCTCCGAGAAGCTTCTCCTCAAATCCCGGATAGCAGGTGGCCCGCTTTCCTCGGAGGATTCCGTTCATGCCGAGCACGCTCGGCGCGGCGCAGATAGCTCCGATCCAGCGGTCCGCATCCCGGTATACAAACAGTAACTCGCGAACACCCTCGTGCGCAAGCAAAGCCTGCGTTCCCTTGCCGCCGCCCGGCAGCACGATCATGTCGGCATCCGCGAGCGGTCCGTCCTCAAACAACCGGTCGGTCTCAAACACGATTTCGTGGGAGCCGCGGATTGCCTTGCTGCCGGTCACCGAAACCGTGACGACCTCCTGGCCTCCCCGCCGCAGCACATCCACCGCCGTGAGCCCCTCGATCTCCTCGACGCCGTCCGCAAAAAAGATATATACCTTCGCCATAACACCCTCCTTTGACGGCAGATGATCCGAAGCAGAAAAAAAACTCTCCGGCCGTCACCGCTCCCGGTCATCTCCGTAGTAGAAAAATTATAGCACACGGACAGGCAAAAAACAACCGAAGCAGGACGAAAGAATATGTTTTGACTACTTTTCCGACGTTATTTACAAAGGTGTTTCCGCGAATGGAAAAGATAGTCCATTTTCCGCGGAAAGAATGGCGAAAAATGAGATTGTCATTTGCCGTCGATTACGGTATTCTGTAGGTAACGAACCCCGGTTCGCGCGCGTTCCGGGCGGGATGTGTAAAATGCAAGGAGGAAGGTTACGTGATTCATAAGAAATTGACGATCAACACGAAGAAACAGGGTGCCGTGATCAACAAGGAGATCTACGGACATTTTTCGGAACATCTGGGGCGTTGCATCTACAACGGTTTGTTTGTCTCGAAGGACTCTCCGATCCCGAACCATGAGGGTATGCGCGACGACGTTGTGACGGCTTTGCGCGACATGGGAATTCCGGTTCTGCGCTGGCCGGGCGGCTGCTTTGCGGACGAGTATCACTGGAAGAACGGCATCGGTACGAAGGATGAGCGCGCCACGATGATCAACACCAACTGGGGCGGCGTGACAGAGGACAACAGCTTCGGTACCCACGAGTTTTTGGAGCTCTGCCGGCAGCTGGAGTGCGAGCCCTACATCTGCGGCAACGTCGGAAGCGGCACGGTGCGCGAGCTCTCCGAGTGGGTGGAGTACATGACGTCCGCAAACGTTTCCCCGATGACCGACCTTCGCAAGAAGAACGGCCGCGAGGAGCCCTGGAAGTTAAAGTATCTGGGCATCGGCAACGAAAACTGGGGCTGCGGCGGCAACATGACGCCGGAGTATTACGCCAGTGAGTTCCGCCGCTACTCTTCCTTCGCGAAGAACTACGGCGACAACCGCCTCTACCGCATCGCCTGCGGTCCCAACGGCGACGACTACAACTGGACGGAAACGTTCATGAAGATGCTCAATCCCATGCTCACGGACGCCATCGCGCTTCACTACTACACCATCTGCCACGGCGACTGGAACAACAAGGGACCGGCGACGGGCTTTACCAACGAGGACTACTACTCGACCATTTTCCACACGCTCCGCATCGAGGGCATCATCGACAAGCACCTCGCGATCATGGACAAATACGACCCCGACCACAAGATCGGCCTCGTAGTCGATGAGTGGGGCTGCTGGTACAATGTGGAGCCCGGCACGAACCCCGGTTTCCTCTATCAGCAGAACACCATGCGCGACGCCATCGTTGCGGCGCTGAACCTCAACATCTTCAGCAACCGCGCCGACCGCATTCCGATGGCAAACATCGCGCAGGTCGTCAACGTTCTGCAGTCCGTAGTTCTCACGGAAGGCGCGAAGATGATCAAGACGCCGACCTACTATGTCTTCTCGATGTTTAAGCCTCATCAGGGTTCTACTCTTGTAGAATCAAAGCTTGAGGACACCTTCGCAAAGCACGAGGGCGGCGATTTCGCCGAGGTCAGCGTGTCCGCATCCGTGAAAGAGAACAACCTCACCGTGACGCTGGCAAATGCAAGCCTTGAGAACGCCTACACTCTCGATTCCGCGCTGGATGAAGCATACTCCTGCTGGACCGGCCGCATTCTCACCGACAATGTGCGCGCCTACAACTCCTTCGAGAATCCGAACGAGGTTGCGGACGCCGCATTCCGCGATTGCGTGCTTGACGACAAGAAGTTCACCGTCACGCTTCCTCCGTGCAGCGTCGTAACGCTGACGTTCTCAAAGTGATGGGCGCGCCCCGCATACCCTGCAGGCGCTGCATGATCGCCGGACTCCGGGAGGAGGAAGTGCTCCTTCGCCTCTCCGACTACATCGATGCCATCGAACCGGACCGCCGGACCCCGGACGCCGAATACCACCGGCGCCTCGCCGTCTGCGAAACCTGCGACAGGCTCTCGGGCGGAATGTGCCGCGAGTGCGGATGCTTCGTCCTGTACCGCGCCGCCGTCGCCTCAAACGACTGCCCGGACATCCCGGACCGCTGGCAACAGACACGGTAAGGGCAATAGGCGCGGCAAAGGCAACAGACGCGACAAAGGCAACAACAAAACGACCGGAATCCCGCCAAAGGATTCCGGTCTTTCTTTTCTTTGCACTCTCATCGGTGACGCCGCACAAATGAACCGTCCCGTCGTCACTTCTTATCCATGCCTGCGGCGTTAGCGGTCCGCAAGCGGTACGTACTCCCGCTCCTCGGAGACGCTCTTGTATGCCGGGCGGATGATCTTTCCCGCGTTGATCAATTCCTCCATGCGATGGGCGCTCCACCCTGCGATGCGGGCGATGGCGAAGATCGGCGTGTACAGATCCGCCGGAAGCCCGAGCATCTGGTATGCAAAGCCGCTGAAGAAGTCCACGTTGGCGCTGACACCCTTGTACATTCTCCGCTCCTCGGCAATGATCTTCGGAGCCAGCTCCTCTACCTTCGCATACAGGGCAAATTCTTCCTCTCTTCCCTTTTCCACCGATAGCTTCTCCACGAAGCTTCGGAACAAAACAGCACGGGGGTCGGACATCGAGTAGATGGCGTGTCCGATGCCGTAGATGAGACCTGCGCGGTCAAACGCCTCCTTGTGCAGCAGCGCGCGCAGGTACGCACTGACCTCCTCGTCGTCCGTCCAGTCGATGACCTTCTCTTTCATGTCCGCAAACATCTGCACGACCTTGCGGTTCGCGCCGCCGTGCTTGGGCCCCTTCAGCGACCCAAGAGCTGCCGCTACCGCCGAGTACGTGTCCGTCCCGGAGGACGTCACGACATGGGTGGTAAACGTCGAGTTGTTGCCGCCGCCGTGCTCCGCGTGAAGCATAAGAGCCGCATCCAGAACCTTCGCCTCAAGCTCCGTGTAGCGGCTGTCCGCCCGAAGCATGTGCAGGATATTTTCCGCCATGGAAAGGCCTGCCTTAGGCTTGTGAATGATCAGGTCACCCGACTTGTTATAATACTGGTACGCCATGTAGCCGTACACCGAGATCATCGGGAACATCGAGATCAGCTGCAGACACTGGCGCAGAACGTTCGGAAGCGACGTGTCGTCCGCGTTCGTGTCGTAGGAATACAGCGTCAGGACGCATTTCGCGAGCATATTCATCATGTCCGGACTGGGCTTCTTCATGATGACGTCCCGCACAAAGGACGACGGCAGTGAGCGGTACTTCGCCAGCACCTTGCAGAAGTCCTCAAGCTCCTTGCGCTTCGGCAGCTGGCCGAACAGCAAAAGATACACCGTCTCCTCAAAGCCGAAGCGGCCGTCCGCCTTCGCCCCGGCCACAAGCTCCTCCACATTGTACCCGCGGTAGAACAGCGTGCCGTCGCAGGGCACACTCTCCCCGTCCACGATCTTCGTTGCACGGATCTCCGAAATCTCCGTCAAACCGGTCAGAACGCCCTTGCCGTTTAGGTCGCGAAGCCCCCGCTTCACGTCGTAGCGCTCATACAGCGCAGGGTCGATGTTGCTGTTGCTCTCACACAGAGCGGTGTATTCGGTAATCTCTTTCGTGATCGCCGAATAATCGATCTTTTTCCCTGCCATACACTTTCACCTCCTCCACAAAAATCCCCGAAAACAAGCGAGTATATGTGACTATGATACACGATAGCAACTCCCGCTGTCAATCGGAAAATGCTTTTTTGAATCGGGAACGCAATTGACTTTTCCGGCCCGCAGTGCTACAATGACCGCGTTGTCGAAGCGGCACCTGTGGTGGAATTGGCAGACACGCCGGATTTAGGTTCCGGTCCGCAAGGGTGCAGGTTCAAGTCCTGTCAGGTGCATTTTCCGAAACATCAACAGACTGATTAAAAGGCAAAAAAAGAACGACCGCAGAGGTTTCCTCCACGGTCGTTTTGTTGTTATCAGAAATGTCCGCCGCCACCGCTGTGGGAGTGGCCGCCCGAGGACGTGTGGATGCTGCTTCCTCCGCCGGAACGCGTCTCCGTCGGAATCGGCGTGCGCGTCACGTTGGAGTAAAGGAACATGTCCTGGGAACGCGTGAGCGCGAAGCTGCTTTTGTCGATATACTCCGTCGCTTCCGTTCTCTTGACCGCGGTGTTCATACTGGCCCGAAGATTACTGGCATACCCCTTTCCGAAGAGCAGTGCCACGAAGAACTCGATCACGGAAAGGATTGTGAAGGTCTTCTTGGACATCGGCTCGGAGGGAACCTTATTGTCGTAGCTGTAAGGCTCGCCGGTCGCTGCCTGCTTCAGGAATTTTTCGACGTTGTCAAGGGCAACATCGAAGGCCTCGTAGTAATTGCCGTTCTTGAGTTCCGTCACAAAACTCGTGCGGTCCTGCATGTACTCGAAGAAGTAGTTGTCAAACCACTCCGCGCCCTTCTCGCAACCGTTGAACCAGTAGTCGCGGCCGTCGTCATCGTTGCACATGTTGAGGAAGATCAGAAGACCGTCCTCGCCGAACTCATAGCGGCTGTTGATGCCGGAATCATAGTAATCGTCCGTAAAGCTCTCCAGCGAGGAATACGGCAGATCCTCCATGTTGACGATGCGGATGACAACGTCAAACTTGTACTCGGACCAGATGTCCTCGATCCGCTTCTGCAGCTTCTCCTCCTGGGAGTCTGTAAGGATGTCATCCTCGTCAAAGATGCGGGTGTCATCCGTGCCGGTCGCCGAGGCAACCGACGTCATGGTAAGCATCAGAACTAACAGCAGTACAAAATACAACAGTCTTCTCTTCATCGGAACACACCTCCGATCAGAGCAGTCAGAACGATGACGATGGCGGCGATGATGCCGGTCACCTTCCACATCTGACGCTTGTATTTTCCCTCATCCACGGGGAGCGTACCCACCAGTTTGCCGGTCTGACCGTTCATCGCAAAGGTGTACACCTGATCGTTGTAACGTGTCGTCAACAGCCATACGGGCATCATGGCGTACTTGATAACGCCCTCGTGGGTCTGCACGGAACGCGCCTTCGGAACAACCGATGCATAGCCGTTCACGGTGGAGGCAAATGCCGAAACCGTACTGTTGATCACGCGCTCGTTTGCGCGCGGAAGGCTCGCCTTCACGTCAACGTCCGGCTTGTTTGCGACAAATCCCGAGAGATACGCCTGATCAAAGGGCACCAGCCCGGAATAGTCAAACGGTTCGATGGCATCCATGAACGCATCATCCATGCGCGTGGAGCCGTCAACCGGAACCTTCTGGAAGCGAAGCGTACCGCCTCTCTGCAGAAGGTAATGATCGATCTTTGTGTTATCGTACGCGGAATCACGCCACCGGGTAATGATCGTCGCGTCGAAGGTCAGATCCGCCGCCGTCTCGCAGTCGAACAGCCAGAACGGCACGTAGACGCCGGTGATCTCATCCATATGGTTCTCTTCGGAAAATCGATCCGGAAGCAGTTTTTTGCCCTCGTAGAATTTGCGGAGCGCTGCCTTGGCATCCTCCTTCGTCAGACGGAAGGGAATGATGTAGTCCGGCCGGATCATACCCGTGACCTGCGGCTGCATGATCGCCACGTTGTCGCAGTAGGGGCAGCGGCTGGCCGCCACGGTACCGTCCACAACGATCTCGCCGCCGCACGAAGGGCAGGTGTACGAGACCATATCATTGATCATGTCGCTGACCTGATATTCATTCCAGTTGATCTGGTCGTTGGACTGCTGTGCCGCAACTTCGGACTGCTGCGCCGCAACCAGCGTCTCGTAGTTGTACGTGTTATCGCAGGACGTACACTTCCAGATCTGGCCTTCCGCATTCCATACAAGGGGAGAACCGCAACATAGGCATTTATAGCCCTGAATGTCGTTGTCCATAGTTTCCTCCGGGGAAATAAATTACGTGCTCAAAAAGCAATTGCGGAAAATGAACTCCGCAATCACATCGAATTGCAAGCCGCAGCACCCGGCCACGGCTTGCAACGAAAATCAGACTACTGTTTGCAAGAATCCGAAGCAACAGCTTCGGTCATCTCACATCAGCCGGCGAAAGGCTTTCCGCAGTTCGGGCAGAACTTCGGAGGGTTAGCCGGGTCCGGAGCCGGGGAACCGCAGTTCGCGCAAACCGGAGCAGCCGCTGCCGCAGGCTTCTTGTTACCGCAGTTCGGGCAGAATGCGAAATTGCCGTCTACTGCGTTGCCGCAATTCGTGCAGGTCCAGGTGCCTACAGGAGCAGGCTTCTTCTCACCGCAGAACGGGCAGAATGCGAACTTCTCGTCAACCGCCTGACCGCATTTTGCGCAGGTCCAGGTTGCAGCCGGAGCCGTCGGTCTGGGCATATTGCTCAGAGCGTTGATGTCGGAACCGCCGTTCATGCCGCCGATCATGCCGACGCCGGCAATACCTGCAACAGCACCGTTTGCATTGTTCGCTGCGTCAACCATAGCGGTGTTCGTAGCCTCAACGCGGGAAGCGATGGCGATCGTAGGATCCGTGTACATAGCAGCCTTCTGAGCGGACTTGATCATAGCCGCATCCTCAGGCGTAAGAGTGATCGGGTTCATGGCAACATTGACAACCACGAGACCGCGCATCTCGCCCCACTTCTTGGAGAGGGCCTCGTTCATCGCATCGGAGAGCTCCTCAGCGTGAGCGGGAATCTCGCTCGGACGCATCTGCAGAAGGGAGAGCTTTGCAAGAGC
>CACZRV010000014.1 GCA_902783725.1 uncultured Lachnospiraceae bacterium
AACCATCGATCAACGGTCTCACGCGATCAGATATTCCGAAGTCTTAAAAACATTACCATTTTTCATCATCCTTTCTGTAATGACACCAAAGCTAAGGCGTCAGCTCTGCGCCCGCTCCACCGATCCGGTCATGCCTTCCTTGAACACGTTTAAGTGTCTCGCATCCACCGAATACTCGAGTATGGGCATCGCAAGGGCTCCCGGGTTGCGGTCAAACCGGAGCGACGTGATGCAGGTATGCGGAACATGTCCGAACATCGCGCACATGTGCGGGAACGGAATGTTGAACACCCGCGACAGAAGCGCCGTCGAGGAGCCTCCGTGGCTGAACAGAACGTACGTCTTCTTCTCGTCGGTCTCGTTGGTGCAGCGGTAGTACAGCCCTTCGCGCCGGTAACCGAGTGTCGCCAGCCACCCGTCGACGCCGGCCTGCACCGCGTTGACATCCACCGTCGCCGTATTTTCCGCGAAATCCGGAAAATTCTGCCACTCCGGATCCTGAAGGTTCACACCCTCGTGCATCAACCCGAAGGAACACACCCAGGGATTTCCCGCCATGTACAGCTCGTCCTGCTTTCCGAACCGGATCTCCCGCATGAAATCAAGCGTCTCGATCTCCTTAAGGCCCGACAGCTCGGCAAACGGCTTCGCAGTCTGCTGCGCACGCCCCTGCGGCGAGCAGAATATCTTCTGGATTCCCTCCTCCATAAGCCGATCTGCAACAACCTTCGCCTGTCTGTGCCCAAGCTCCGTCAGGCAGTCAAGCTCATAGTTCGGATCTCCGTGTCGCACCAGAATCAGTCTCATCGCATACCCCTCGCAATTCTTTAAATCCGCAGTCGTTTGCCATTGTTTCACCCTTCCTTCCCCTCGTCACGGATAAAACCGCTTCCGTTCCACCGCAGCACCGTTTTGTATCCCAAAAGCCCGTACCACTGCGGCTCGTAGGTGTAGTGAATGTAGCTGTAGTCGAAAAATTCATCCTGCAAAATCTCTGTCACGTTGCGAATCATGGACAAGCCGATGCCGCGGTTGCGGTACTCCGCAAGAGTACCCACGCATCCCGGTCCGCCGACCCTGCAGTGAACGCCGTTTACGACATGCTCACCGAAATCCTCCACAAGGCAGAAGCTCGCAACTCTTCCGTCGACGTAACCGCAGTAAATGCGGCTGTTCTCCGTGAAGAACTGCGGCCAGTGTCCTACCACCGTCGCCACACCCCTGCGAAGCTCCTCCAGGTCACCGTCAAAATATCCGAAGGTCACATTTTCCGGAAAATCCTTCTCGTAGCAGCCCGGATCGAACTCCTGCAGCCGCAGGATCTGCTCCGACACAACCTCATCCTCCGGGATGTTCCGTACGTATTCATTCTCGAAAAAGTCCGGGTACATCTGCGCGAACAGCTCCTCATACTGCGACTGCGTAAGGCGGTCGCTCCGAAGCACCGAATAGTACGCCGTATCGTGAATGCCGTGGTTGTTTTTCTTCGAACCGCGGAGCACGCCGTCAAAATGCATGCCCGCCTTCTGCATGACGCGGCCGGATTTTGGGTTGCGCAGATCGTGGGTTGCGTAGATCCGCTGCAGGTCACTCTCGCCCTCGAAGAGGTAGTCGATCACGGCCCGGAGCGCCTCCGGCATGATGCCCCTGCCCCAGAAGGCTTTGCCCAGGCAGTAACCGATCTCGTAGGAACACGTCCGCTGATCGCGCTCCACAACCGCGATGTTGCCGATGACATGGTCCGAGCCCTTCAGGGTGATCCCCCAGTTGTAGGTCTTCCCATCCTCATAGTACGAAACCCACTGCGTCAGCAGGCTTCTCGTAAAGTCGGCGCTCTTGTGCGTCGGCCAGGAGAGAAAGCCCGTGACCTCCGGGTCGGATGCCCAGTTTTCGAACATGTCCTCTGCGTCCTCGATGCGGTATCTCCGCAGGATCAGCCGTTCCGTCTCGATTGTCCTTGTTCCGATCGTGTCCATGCTTCGCAATCTCCCGTCGTTGTTATTGAATGCCCTCCGTGACCTCGGAAAGCCCCTCCGGCGTCAGCCGGTAAATCGTGCTGCAGACCTCGGTGAGATACTTGCGGTCGTGGGAGACGCTGATGATCGCCCCCGGAAAATCCTTAAGCATCCGCCGGATCACCGGCCCCGACAGCGGCGAAAAATTCCGCGTCGGCTCGTCGAGTATGAGCACATTTGCCCCCGACATGCTGAGTTTTAATAAAAGCACCTTCGCCTTCTGTCCTCCCGAGAGCTCCCGAATCGGATGGTCCATCTCGTCCGCCGTGTACTTAAGAGATCCTAAGTACGTGCGGATCCGTGTCCGCTCCTCCTTGTCTCCCGTCGTGTCCAGATAGTCCACCGGCGTCACGTCAAGGTCCAGCAGTTCCTCGTAGTTCTGCGGCATGTACTGCGCCCGCAGGTCCTTTCTTGCCAGCAGTTCCTCCGCGATCCTTGCAATCAGTGTCGTCTTGCCGCAGCCGTTGTAGCCGACGATTCCGATCTTCTCGGAACCGCGCACCTCGAGGGTCACATTTTCCGCTAAAACGCGGCTGCCGTCCACCGTTGTGAGCACCGGAATGTCGCAGCGGACCACCCACTTGCCGGAGGGAATCGCGCTGTCGGCATCGCCGAGCTTGAAGAAGATCGCCTCCTCCTGCTCCGGCATCTCGGTCATGTTCTCGTCCTCGCGCCCGAAGCGGTGCTCCAGCGCCTTGACGTTCTTCATCTTTTTCTTCAGAATCCGTCCCAGCGAGTCGTGGAACGAAAAATGCGCGTTGC
>CACZRV010000015.1 GCA_902783725.1 uncultured Lachnospiraceae bacterium
CTCTTTCATAACCGTCTCCTTTGTGTCGGATGGTTATTTGCCGGTGTATTTGTCCAGAATGGATTTGTAGTCGTTGTAGGAGCGGGAGCCGATCAGTGTCTCGCGGACGATGCCGTTTACGACGATCACGGTGTACGGAATATAGTCGCAAGGGTAGTATTCGGAGATACGGGTCCCATCGGCGCAACCGATCAGGGATCTGTCGTAGCCGTTTTCCGCGATGAACTGTGCGACGGTCGCTGCGTCGTCACCGATGCTGATGAAGCGGATGGTAAATCCGGGGATGTTTTCTTTCGCAAGTTTCATGAGGTCAGGCATCTCGGATACGCAGGGGCCGCACCAGGTTGCCCAGAAATTCAAAAGCACTACTTCGTCGTCGTGCTCCGACATGCGGAATTTCGTTCCGTCATACATCGCGAGACTGAACTCCGGAGCCACATCGTTCTCGGACAATTCCTTCGGGCTTCCCTTGCCGGTGTCCGCATTTGCGCGGTCGGGGAAACGGTCCGGAGCCGTCGTCGGCGTTTCTTCCCCCGGAGTGACGTCGGCTTCCGGTGTGGAAGTGGGCGTGGTCACGGCGAGGGTCGGCTCCGCGTCGGATTTGCCCGGAAGGTCACATCCGGTGAGCGCCGCCATTGTGGTAAGCAAAACAAGGATCAGTAAAATCGCAACAATTTTTCTCATGGTAAATCCTCCGATTCATTCTGCCGCATAGTATACCACAAAAATCCCGCAAGAAACATCCCTTATGTTGTTGCGCGATCCGCTTTTATGAAGTAAAATCGTTTCTAAGATACTTACGATTCGGAGAGGAAGTATGGGGGACATGAGAATGAAAATTCACGAGGTGGAACTTACCGAGGCAATTCTCGCGAAGCTGATCCGTTTTTCCGAGGACTGGACTGCGGAAAACAGTTGCTACGGATACCGCCCGAATGAGCGGTCGGATATCGAGGGAAACAGAATCTTCGTGGCGGAGGACGACGGAGATATTGTCGGGTATCTGTTCGGACGGAGCAGCAAGTCGGCGCAGATGCAGTCGGTCATGCCGGAGGGCACACCGGTGTTCGAAGTGGAGGAGCTTTACGTGGTGCCGGAAAGGCGATCCCGCGGAATCGGCGAAAAGCTTTTTCACTTTGCGGAAGAAACGCTTTCTACAGAAGTAGAATACATAGTGTTAAGCACTGCCACAAAAAACTGGAGAGCCATTTTCCACTTCTACATCGAAGAGATGGACATGACATTCTGGAGCGCACGGCTGTTCAAAAAAATCGGTGAAACGGAGAAAAAACATGATACTGTCTGATAAAACAATTCTGAAAATGCTTCAGGACAAGACGCTCAGGATCGAGCCGCTTTCGGAGGAACAGATTCAGCCCGCAAGCGTTGATATCCGGCTGGGAAATACCTTCAGCATTGTCGATGACACTCCTTCGGGGGTGATAACTCTGGAAAATGAGATAAAGTACAAGACGATAACAACCGACACGTTCCTTATCATGCCCGGGCAGTTTGTTCTGGCAACGACCATGGAGTACATCGAACTTCCGGACAATCTGACGGCATTTGTCGAAGGGAGAAGCTCGCTCGGGAGAATGGGGCTTTTCATTCAAAACGCGGGATGGGTCGATCCCGGGTTCAAGGGCGAGATAACCCTGGAATTGTATAACGCGAACAAGTGCGCGATCGAACTTAAGGCGGGACGAAGAGTCGGACAGCTTGTATTTGCCGGGATGGACGAGTCTGCGCTCAACCCCTACAACGGAAAATACCAGGGGCAGAAAGGCGCCACCGGGTCGAGAGTTTTCAAAGACGTTGAGAACAGATAACGGTAGTGGAAATTACGGGAGGAAAACAGAGTGAGCGGTGTTTTTACCATGCAGGATCGGCAGGATGCACTGGAGTTTGTAATATCCGTTGCGTCCGAATGTGACAGAGTTGTCGCGCTCGTTCAGGTCGGATCCGGCGCTGTCGGCTTTCGCGATGAGCGCTCGGATCTGGATTTTGTTGTTGCGCTTGACAAGGGCGTTTCCATGGCGGAGACGATGGATCTTATGCATCGTCAAATTGCCGGACGGTATGAGGTTTTGTATGTTGGACGGGATGAAGCCAGACACCTGCAGTGCTTTGTTCTGTCGAATTTCCTGGAAATCGACATCGGATACGGCGGGTATGAAAATGCCGCAGCATGGAAGCCGGCGTTTAAAGTGCTGTTCGACCGCTCCGGTACGGTGGAAGAAAAGATGGTGCAGTCCAGGGCGTGGATGGACGATAAGATTTTCGGTGACAAGCAGCAGAAGGACATTGCAACCGCCCGGAGTTCCGTGTGGCTTCGTTTGATGCATGCCGCGACAGCAATTTATCGCGGCAACATTTTCCGCGCGA
Organism: uncultured Lachnospiraceae bacterium; assembly: GCA_902783725.1. Taxonomy (GTDB): domain Bacteria; phylum Bacillota; class Clostridia; order Lachnospirales; family Lachnospiraceae; genus ISDg. The sequence continues at coordinate 2,386 of CACZRV010000015.1, forward strand.
TCGGGGAACTGGAGTATGTCAGAAAGCTGTATATCGATCTGCTGGGTGACCGGTATCGCTTGGAGAGCAGTTTAAACAGGGAGATCGACCGCCTGCCCGAGGCCGAGAAGGCTGCAATTCGCAGCACCTTTGTGACGGGAGAAAGCAGGGAGGAGCTGGTGAGCGCGCTGCAAAACCTGACGGAACTGGTTTATCAGGAGCTGGCAGACATCGAGATGCCGATCACAAAGCAAATGCTATACGATTATTACAAGGGGATCGTATGATCTCCTTCTCGAGGGAAAATGCATGAGAACAATATCGGACGAACTGAAAATCTATGAGTTGTCGCGAATCTGGAAGGATGCGGAGTACAATTTTGCATTTTGGGACAAGGTGAACATCGACTGGGACGAGGAGTACAAAAAAGCCCTGCCCCGGGTTCTTGCGGCTGCGGATGTATACGAATACTACCGGGAGCTTGCCCGCTTTGTGAGCCTGCTTGACGACGGTCACACCGGTATCAGCTTTCCCATGGACGTCATGCAGAGCCCGGAGTATTTTTCGATGCTTCCGGTCTATCTTGTGCCGATCGGCGGGAAGTATGTTGTGCTGAGCGTGGCGGAAGAGTACAAGGATGCGATTCCGATGTTTGGTGTGCTTACGAAGTACGACGGAGCGGAGATTTCGGAGTATGTTCGCGAACATTGCTATCCCTACATCTGGCACGCCAATGAGGCTGCCTGCGGCAAGGCGGTCACGATCGAGCTCCTGTACGGCAAAGAAGGCAGCGAAGCACTTTTAACATTTGAGAAGGACGGAAAATCCTTCGACGTAACCCTGCGGAGAGTGGACGCGACCGGGATCAAATGGAGTAATTCCGGGATGCCGGTGCCGAAGACCGTTCCGGGGAAGCTGCTTCTTGACGAGAACTCCGTTAAGATAAAGATTACGGAGGACGGCATTGCCGTGATCGCGATCACAACCTTTATGGACGACTCCGTCCCGGACAAAATCTACGGAAAATTCGATGAGCTGCGCAGGGCGAAGGGCTATGTCATCGATGTCCGCGGGAACGGCGGCGGAAACAGCACCAACGCCGATGCGGTCGCAGCCATGTTCATCTCCGGCCGGTTTGCGAGCTGCGCTGCGGAGACGCAGGTTTACGAGCCTACCTACAAGGCGTGGGGGTTGTTCCGGGATGATTTCAAAACTGTGTCCCCGGAGAACGCAGCGGACATGCAATGGGACGAGGACAGCCTCAAGTCCTACCGGATGTGCAGACATATCGCTTTTCAGCGGGAGAGCAACACTGCGGAAAATAATGCACCCGGCCTGCTGGAGGGTCCGGTCGCGGTGCTTATGAACGGAGACACGGTGTCCGCCGCGGAGGATTTTGTGGACGTTATGAAGATGCACACAAAGGCGGTCTTCGTCGGAAGTAACACCGCGGGAACCTCCGGCCAGCCATACATGGTTTTCCTGGAAAGCGGCGGCAATTACCGCATCTGCACAAGACGCTGCATTGCGCAGAACGGCGAAGATATTTACAACAAGGGCTTCTCGCCCGATGTCAGAGTCGATGCCACCCTGTCCGACATCATGGAGGGCCGTGACAGGGGCATGGAGAC
>CACZRV010000016.1 GCA_902783725.1 uncultured Lachnospiraceae bacterium
AGCATCTCCTCGTAATCCATCTTGTAAATGTGGTCGCCGCCGAGCACCAGAACGTACTCCGGGTTATAGTACTCCATAAACCGAAGGTTCTGATAAATGGCGTTCGCCGTGCCGGTGTACCACTCCGCATTCGTACTCTTCTCGTACGGCGGCAGGATGGACACACCGCCGATGTTGCGGTCAAGGTCCCACGGAATACCGATTCCGATGTGAGTATTCAACCGCAGCGGCTGGTACTGCGTCAGGACGCCGACGGTATCGACGCCGGAGTTGATGCAGTTGCTCAGCGGAAAATCAATGATTCGGTATTTGCCGCCGAAGCCGACCGCAGGCTTCGCCACGCTCTGCGTGAGAACGCCGAGCCGCGATCCCTGCCCGCCCGCGAGCAGCATGGCGATCATTTCTTTCTTAATCAATCTTCTACCTCCTCTAAACTCTACCCCGGCAGCCCTCATTTTACGCACAAAAATGCCGCCGTGTATGATTCTTTATTGTAGCACAAGAGTGCTTAAAATGAAACTGCATTTGACCCGTTTTTTGGTAAAAATGACGGTCCTTTTCGGGGAATTACCGAAAATATTACAGTTTTTCGGAATTCGCCCGCGGCGGCCCGGGAAGCCGGGGTTGTTTTTTTGATAAAACATGCTATTATTAAAAGGGTTGTCAGGCAGGCGAACTGCGCCCGCCCGAATTTCCCGACCCGGAGGAATGGAATGTTTTCATTGGATCTATCTAGTCCCGCCCACCTGTATTTCATCGGCATCGGCGGCATCAGCATGAGCGGCCTTGCCGAGTTACTGCAGTCGAAGGGCTTTACCGTCAGCGGCTCCGACCGCAGCCGTTCCGTCATCACGGACCGGCTCTGTGAGATCGGAATCCCCGTTGCGATCGGACAATGTGCGGAGAACATCGGCGACGATATCGATGTGGCGATCTACACGGCGGCCGTGCACCCGGACAATCCGGAGTACGCAGCGTGCGTTACAAAGGGCATCCCGCTCATCGACCGCGCAGAGCTTCTGGGCCAGATCTCGAAGACCTACCCTCTCTCCATCGGCGTGTCCGGCACCCACGGCAAGACCACGACCACATCGATGATCGCCATGATCCTGCTGCAGGCCGGTCTCGATCCCACCGTATCCCTGGGCGGAATGCTCAAGGCGATCGGCGGCAATCTTCGCATCGGCAGCTCGGAGCGCTTCCTCTTCGAAGCGTGCGAGTACACGAACAGCTTTTTAAAATTCTTCCCCACCGACATCTGTATCTTGAATATCGACGAGGATCACCTCGATTTCTTTAAGGATATCAACGACATCCGCCACTCGTTCCGCCTTTTCGCGGAGCGCCTGCCGGAGGGAGGCCGCCTGATCATCAACGGCGAGCTCCCGCAGCTTGCGGAGTTCCTTGACGGTCTGACGTGCAACATCACCACCTACGGCCTGTGCAAGGACGGCGAGACGCCGGAAAATGCTCCCTACGACTATTGCGCGACGAACATCTCTCTCGACGGAATGGGACACCCCTCCTTCGACCTGTACGTGCACAAGGCGTTCGCGGGCCGCATCGCACTCTCCGTCCCGGGCGTTCACAACGTCTCCAACAGCCTTGCCGCCATCGCAGAGGGAATCGCCTGCGGCGTAGGCATCGAGGATATCAAGACAGCGCTGCACGCCTTCACCGGAACGGCTCGCCGCTTCGAGTGGAAGGGAACCCGCGAGGGTGTGACCGTGGTTGACGACTACGCGCATCACCCCACCGAGATCCGCGCGACGCTGGCTGCGGCCCAGGGCTATCCGCACCGCTCCGTATGGTGTGTTTTCCAGCCGCACACGTATACCCGCGCGAAGCTTCTTCGCAAGGAGTTCGTCGAGGCGCTGGCGGCAGCGGACAAGATCGTTCTGGCCGACATTTACGCCGCAAGAGAGATCAACGACGGCAGCATTTCCTCCGCCGATCTCCGCGACGATCTGATCAAAATGGGCAAGGAGGCATACTATCTGCCGACATTTGACGAAATTACAAAATTTTTATTAAAAAATTGCGTTAACGGGGACCTGTTGATAACCATGGGAGCCGGAGACATCGTAAATGTAGGGACTGCGTTCCTCTCACAATAGTTATCCACAATATCCACGACCGTTTTTCAAAAAACGGCTGTGGATATTTTTGATGGAGCGCCCTTGTGTGTGGATAACTTTTAAGCGGCTCGAAAGCCTTGATCTTACAGGGTTTTCCGGGATTTTCGCCCCGGGAAATCCGGTTGATCTTATCCACGTTATCCACTTTATCCGAAATCGAATTCTACTGTTTTCGACTGCCTTTTTAGCTATTTACAATCCCTCCCGGATTCGCTATAATGTGGTTCGCACGGTTCTTTTTTAAAGACTTAAGGACGGGGGTTTCGCACCCCGATGCCCGCTGTGACTACGAGAAGAGAGGGGGACCGGCAACGCATGTGCACCATCGGTGTGGAAACCAAATCGAAGCGCTCGGGAACGCTGATCCCGGACCTCTTTATCGATCAATATATGACCCGCCTCGACGGCTCCTTCATCCGCGTCTATCTGTATCTGCTCCGCCACTATTTCGGAAGCAATCCGGATCGCCGCGACAACGCCGACTTCTCAATCGAAGCGATGGCTGACAGCCTCGGCTGCATGGAAAAAGACGCGCACCGCGCGCTCCGCGGTCTCGCGGACGCCGGGCTTTTGACGGTCTCCTTAGACCGCGACAAACACGTCACCGGCATCAAGCTCGTGGACCTGTTCGAGGTTCCCGCGGAAGCGCCCGCAAGGAACGCCTCAGCGCCCGCCGCAGTCTCCTTCGCAGTTTCCTCCGGCGCAACCGCCGCCGAGAATGCCGCTGCAAGGACCGCTGCCGGCACAAGGAAGGTTGCCGATACGGCGAACGAGGCAGAGGAAACGGACGAGACGCCCGATTACCGCACGATGGAACGTGCATTTTCCGTTGATAACGACATGATCGCCCGCTTCTCGGACGATTCCGAATACAAGGATCTTCCCGGCGCACTGGAGGGCATCCTCGCAGGGCAGCTCACGGGAGACTGGTTCCGGCTGATGCTGTTCGCGTATGACCGGCTGCATTTTTCGGCGGACCTGATCTACTTCCTGTTTGAGTACTGCATTGAAATCGGCAAGCGCGATGCGCGCTACATGACCCGCGTCGCCATCGGCTGGGCGGAAAATGCGATCTCCTCCGTCGACGAAGCCAAGATTCACGTTCTCGAGTTCGACGATATTTCCCGCGTGGTTCGCGAGCAGTTCGGACTTCGCGGAAACTTCGGCAAGGTACAGCTCGACTACATCCTCCGCTGGGGCCGCGAATGGAAGCTCTCCGCGGCGCTTGTGTGCGAGGCCTGCCGCCGCACGGTGCAGAACACCGCAAAGAGCGACTTCCGCTATGCGAACACGATCCTTGCCGACTGGTACCAGAAGGGAATCCGTTCCCTTGAGGATGTCGCCGCTGCCGACGGCGAGCACGCCGCGAAGAAGAGTGCCTCCGCGGGCCGCAAGTCGGACCCAGGGCGTGCGAACCGCTTCGGCGACCATGCGCAGCGCGAGTACTCCGAGAGCGAGTATTCCTCGCTGGAGCTCGCCATGAGAAACCGCCATTGATCCCGAAAGGAGCTACCTATGAGTCTGACAACATCCGAGTATGACAGCCTCCTTCGGGAATATGAGCAGCGCCAGCTGGACGGCGAGAAAGCGCTCCGCCGCCGCAAGGAAGAGGTGGCGCAGGCAGTGCCCGCCATCGCGGAGATCGAAGAGCGGATCGTTGACGGCTCCCTGCAGGCCGCACGCCTTGCTCTTGCCGGCAACACTTCGGCGCTGGACGCCCTCGGGCGCACCAACGAATGGCTGATCAATCAGAAGAGACAGCTCCTGGTGGGCGCGGGATATCCCGCCGATTACCTGGAGCGACACTATACATGCCCTTACTGCAAGGACACCGGAACGGAGGTTGTGGCAAATCCCGACGGCTCCGAGACGCGGCGCCCCTGCTCCTGCTTCCGCCGTGCGATCATCGATCGCTACTACATGGACGACGGACTGCGGCAGCGGCTTGCCAGAGAGAATTTTACGACGTTTGATCTTCGCTTCTACTCCCCGCAGCGCGTGGATGCGGCCACCGGCCAGACCTACCGCGCCATCGCGGAGACTGCGCTGGCCGATGCGAAGGATTATGCGGACCGCTTCGGCTCGGAATACCGCAATCTGATGATCAGCGGTTACTCCGGCGTCGGAAAGACGTTCCTCGCCAACTGCATCGCGGGAGAGCTTCTCTCCCACGGCTACACGGTGTTGTATCTCTCCGCGTTCCGCCTCTTTGAGATTTTCGAGCACTACCGCTTCGGCGACCGCGAATCGAGCCGCCAGGCGTCGCTGGACTTCGACAACATCCTCGATTGCGACCTTTTGATCATCGACGATCTGGGCACCGAGATGTCGAACTCCTACACCACCTCGCAGCTCTTTGTCTGCCTGGAGGAGCGTGACCGGGAGAAGAAGTCGACGCTGATCACGACCAATCTCACGATGGACGAGCTGAGTAAGCGCTACAGCGAGCGCATTGCCTCCCGCCTGTTCCTGTTCCGCTACATCAAGCTGTTCGCCGATGACATCCGCATCCAGAGCATGCTGTAGCATTTTCCGAAATGACCCCGTCCGGCGGGGTGGCGCATCTCCTGCGCCGGAGCCGGTTTGCATATATCTTTTCACGGAGGATTTCTATGTCACAGGAAGACAAGTTTGTTGACAGCAGTTCCTTTGCACCTCTGGGCA
>CACZRV010000017.1 GCA_902783725.1 uncultured Lachnospiraceae bacterium
CCAGGTACACGTCAATCCGAAAGCAGGTCTTACGTTCGCATCCGCGCTTCGTTCCATTCTGCGACAGGACCCGGACATCATCATGATCGGTGAGATCCGAGACGGTGAGACGGCCGGAATCGCCGTACAGGCGTCCATCACGGGTCACCTGGTAGTTAGTACCCTCCACACCAACAGCTCCGCGGCGACCATCGCCCGACTGATGGATATGGGTGTCGAGAGTTACCTGATCGCCGACTCCGTCGTCGGCGTTATCGCACAGCGACTTGTTCGTCGCCTCTGTCCGAAGTGCAAGAAAGAACGTCTTGCAACCGAGGAGGAGAAGGAGACGATGGGTATTCCGGCAGGTGCCGGCGATGTCGTCCTTTACGACCCGGTGGGCTGCACGAACTGCAACAAGGGTTACAAGGGCCGAATCGGTGTCTACGAGATCATGGAGATTTCGCCGAGACTGAAGAAGATCATTTCCCACAAGGAAGATTCCGAAGTGCTTAAGAAGGCCGCCCTCGAGGAAGGCATGAGCACCCTCCGCATGAGTTCCGTGCGGTGCTGTCTGCAGGGAATCACCTCCTACTCCGAGATGCTTCGCGTCTCCTTCGAGGAGTAGTCAAAAAGTATTTGCGACAGTTTGAGCACACTTTAGGGTGTGTATGCGGATAAGAATCGTGAATAAAACAAAGAAAGGAATCATCACATCATATGAGAGAACTGGATGAGATCCTTCAGGAAGCAGTCGACCGGCACGCGTCCGATATTCATATCACTGCGGGCCGCCCCGTTATCTTCCGTATCGACGGTGACCTGAGACCGCTGGACGGCGAGAAGCTCTCGCCCGAGCAGATCGAAGAGCTGGTTGTGCCGCTCTTCGCTGACAACGACCGACTGGTCGAGACGATGGAGAAGACCGGTGAGATCGACTTCGCGCATTCGCTTTACGGCCGCGGACGTTTCCGTGTAAACGTATTCAAGCAGCGCGGAACCCTCGCGATGGTCATGCGACTCCTGCCCTTCAAGATTCCGGCGCCGAGAGAGCTCGGGCTTCCGGCATCCGTACAGGAGCTGTGCCAGAGAAAGAGAGGACTGGTTCTCGTTACCGGTGCAACCGGTTCCGGAAAGTCCACCACGCTGGCATCCCTGATCAACATGATCAACAAGACTTACAGCAAGCACATCATCACGCTGGAGGACCCCATCGAGTACCTTCACCGGCACGAGAAGTCCATCGTCAACCAGCGCGAGATCGGCGACGATACCGAGAGCTACGCAGGCGCTCTTCGAGCAGCCCTTCGTGAAGACCCGGACGTTATCCTCGTCGGTGAGATGCGAGACCTCGAGACCATTCAGACAGCCATCACCGCTGCCGAGACCGGTCACCTGGTATTCTCGACACTCCATACCAACAGTGCGGCCGACACCATCAACCGTGTCATCGACGTATTTCCGCCGCACCAGCAGCAGCAGATCCGCGTTCAGCTCGCAAGCGTTATCGAATGCGTCATCTCGCAGCAGCTCCTTCCCATCCAGACCGGCTCCGGCCGTGTCGCGGCCTTCGAGGTCATGATGGGAACCAGCGCAGTCCGCAACCTGATCCGTGAAGGAAAGGCGTTCCAGATTCCTTCGATGATCCAGACCAGCAAGAAGCAGGGCATGCAGTCCATGGACGACGCATTGTACAACCTCTACATCGGCGGTCTGATCAGCGCGGAGAACTGCTTGAACTACGCACAGGATGCGATCGGAATGAGCCGGAAGGTTACATTCTAATCCGAATTTCGAAAAGAAAATCCATGGACGCACAGGATCCTACGTGCTATATGGTGAAGAGAGACACAAGAACAGTAACACCTACGGAGGTTACGAATGGCAACATATCAATATGCAGCCGTGGACAAGTTCGGCAAGGAGAAGAAGGGAAGCATCGAAGCGACCACTCCCGATCGCGCGGCGTCCATGCTGAAGGGCGAAGGTCTTCTGCCCATCAAAGTTACCGAGCAGAACATCTTCAACAAGGACCTGAACATTGGCGGAACAAAAGTAAAGAGCCGTGAGCTCGCCGTCTTCTGCCGCCAGTTCGTGAGCATCATCAACGCCGGCGTTCCGATCATGGATGCGTTAGGCATGATGGAAGAACAGACCGAGAACAAGGCCTTCAAGAAGGCTATCGGCGAAGTCAGAACCAGCGTTGCGAAGGGCGAGACCCTCGGAAACTCCATGAGAGCACGGCCGGATATTTTTCCGACGATGTTGATTAACATGGTCGATGCCGGCGAGGCTTCCGGTAGTATTGATGTCTCGTTTTCACGAATGGCGACCCAGTTCGAGAAGGATGCGTATCTGGCCGGCCTTGTCAAGAAGGCCATGGTTTACCCGGTCGTTGTATTAGTTGTCGCAATTGCAGTGTGCATTTTGCTTTTGGTTAAGGTTGTACCGACGTTTATGGACATGTTCAAAGATATGGACATTGACATGCCCAAGATTACAATGTTTGTAGTACACGCAAGCGATTGGCTGAAAGCAAACTGGTTCGTAGCGTTAGCTGTCGTTCTGGTTATTGTGATTGGAATCAAGATATTTACTACCACGCAGACAGGAACGGTGTTGTTTGCTACCGCCGCAATCAAGTTGCCTGCAATTAAGAACTTTACTATCAAGTCTGCATCTTCAAGACTGGCGAGAACACTCAGTACGCTTACAGCAGCCGGCATCTCGATGATTGACGCGCTTGATATCACCGCAAAGACAATGAGCAATTACCTCTTTAAGCAGGCGGTTTACGAGTGCAAAGAGGAAGTAAAGAAGGGCGTTCCGCTCTCTGAGCCGCTCAAGCGAAGCGGGCTGTTCCCTCCGATGGTTATCCATATGACCAAGATCGGAGAGGAGACCGGTGATCTCGAGTCGATGCTTACGAAGATGGCCGACTACTATGACGAGGAAGTGGAAGCCGCTACCCAGGCGCTGATGGCAGCGCTGGAGCCTGTGATTATCCTGATGATGGCAGGCATTTGCGGTGTGATCATCGGCGCGGTAATTGCTCCGATGGGTGCTTTGTACGATGGATTGGACAACCTGTAAGCAGATTGGACGGTCAGGAGTAAAAGCTGAATTAAGCGTTCGTTGATATAGGGCAGCGAACGTTTAAGATATACAAACAAAATATTATATGAAAAAATGAAAAGGAGAACAAAGTTATGAAGAAGAATCAGGGTTTTTCCCTCGTTGAGTTGATCGTTGTTATTGCCATCATGGCAATCCTTGTTGGTGTTCTTGCA
>CACZRV010000018.1 GCA_902783725.1 uncultured Lachnospiraceae bacterium
ACCGATCGGTTTGGTCGGATCCTTGATGCCCGCCTTGGAGCGGATAATGGCATCCGAAACCTTCTCCACAGCTTCATCCTGACCGACAACCCGCTTGTGCAGTTCATCCTCCAGGTGCAGGATCTTGGTCCGCTCGCCCTCTGTCAGCTTGGCGACAGGAATACCCGTCCAACGGGAAATGATCCGTGCGATCTCCTCGTCTGTCACGCTCTCGTGTACCAGAGAAAGATCCTCGCTCTTGACTTTGGCTTCCTCTTCTTCCAGCTGTTTCTGCAGTCTGGGCAGTTCACCGTACTGCAGCTCGGCCGCTTTCTCCAGGTTATACTCACGCTGGGCTGCCTCGATTTTCTTGTTAATGTCCTCAATCTGTTCCCGCAGCTGCGACAGGTTTGCCACGGAGTTCTTTTCGTTTTCCCACTGCGCCTTCTGCGCGTTGAACTTGTCACGAAGCTCCGCCAGCTCCTTCTGCAGATCCGCCAGCCGCTCCTTGCTGAGTGTATCGGTCTCCTTTTTCAGAGCTGTTTCTTCAATCTCCATCTGCGTGATCCGGCGGCTCATCTCATCCAGTTCGACCGGCAGAGAATCCATCTCTGTCTTGATCTGTGCACAGGCCTCGTCGACCAAGTCAATCGCCTTGTCCGGCAGGAACCGGTCCGTGATATACCGATCGGAAAGCGTGGCCGCCGCGACCAGGGCGCCGTCCGTGATCTTCACTTTATGGAAGACTTCATAACGCTCTTTCAGGCCACGGAGGATTGAGATCGTATCCTCGACCGTCGGTTCGTCGACCATGACATGTTGGAAACGGCGTTCCAGTGCCGCGTCTTTCTCAATATACTTCCGGTATTCATCCAGCGTTGTTGCGCCGATGCAGTGCAGCTCGCCGCGGGCCAGCATGGGCTTTAACATATTGCCGGCATCCATCGCGCCGTCCGTCTTGCCCGCACCGACGATCGTGTGCAACTCATCGATGAAGAGGATGATCTTGCCCTCGCTGTTCTTGACATCCTCGAGAACCGATTTCAGACGCTCCTCGAACTCGCCGCGGTATTTGGCACCCGCGACCAGCGCGCCCATATCGAGGGCGAAAATGCTCTTGTTCTTAAGCCCTTCCGGCACATCACCGGCCACGATCCGCTGGGCAAGGCCCTCCACGACGGCGGTCTTGCCGACGCCGGGCTCACCGATCAGAACCGGGTTATTTTTCGTCTTTCGGGAGAGTATCCGCACGACGTTGCGGATCTCCGCGTCACGGCCGATGACCGGATCGAGCTTCTGCGCCTTCGCGCGCTCCACCAGGTCGTAGCCGTATTTGCCGAGGCTGTCGTAGGTCGCCTCGGGGTTGTCGGTGGTCACGGCCTTATTGCCGCGCACCTCCGCGAGCACCGCAAGGAAACGGTCACGGTCGATGCCGAAGCTTCTGAGAACTCCCGCAAGATCGCGCCCGCTGTTTTTGAGCATGCTTAAGAAGAGATGCTCCACGCTCACGTATGCATCTCCCATGGCCTTCGCCTCATCCTCGGCATACATCAACGCCTTGTTGAGGTCCTGGGAAACCGCGAGGTTCGCGCCCTGCACCTTCGGCATCCGCTCGATAAGCCCGCGCACCTGCGCCGTGAAGACCTCCGTGACGATGCCCATCTTCGCCAAAAGCTTCGGGATCAGCCCCTCGCCGTCCGAGAGCATCGCGAACAGAAGATGCTCCGGCCGCATCTCCGGGTTTCCGTATTCATAACATAACTTCTCCGCCGCCTGAACGGCTTCCGTCGATTTCTGTGTAAACTTGTTGATGTTCATAATTGCCTCCGATCCGCACCGCACTTCCCTGCCGGCGCTTCGTTGTCCGCACTCCCCGCTGCCGCGCTAAAGGAGCCGGCTGTTTTCTCCTCTGTTTTGTTTGTCTGTTTTGTTTGTCTGTTCTATTACACCTATAACAATAGCACCGATTTTGCGAAAAATCAAGCCCTTTTTCATTGTTTTTCCGCCTCCTGTAACAAAATCGTAACGACTTGTAACCGAAATGTAATCGGCTTTTGCTTTTTTCTGTAACAACTTTCTGTTAATGTTATACTCAGAAAAAGGGCGTTGTGCCCGCGAGAAGACATACGAGGGGGATTATCATGAAAGCATCCGAAAATAACATTCCGAATTCCGTTCTCATCGGTCTGTTGATCGTCATTATCGTTCTTTCCACAGTTCTTGTAACAGGCTGCGGCTCGAAGAAAAATTCAACCGACCCGGTATCCGAGCCGACCGAAACCGTGACGCCGACTTCCGAGCCGACCTCCGAACCCACGGCAACACCGACGGCGGAACCGACTTCCGAAGTTTCCGCAACACCGACTGCAGAACCCACCGCAACTCCTATAGCGAACCCGAATGCAGTGCTGGACGCTGCTATCCGCGATTTCTCCTCGGAAAATGCAGCCCTGCTCGATACACACAGGACGCTGTATCAAAACGAGCTTCGCATCGCCTGCAAAGAGGCGCCGGTACAGAAATTCGGGTCGCTTGCGACATTTTCCCTCGACGGAGGTCTTACGGTTGAGCTGTATGACATCGCCGGCTTCGGATACAACTCCGCCTGGAAGGGCAACGAGGGCAACCCCGAACACGCAGGAGTCGACAAGACGAAAGAAATGTATACGTACGGCATCGCCGGTCGCCTCTTCGAGAACGGCAAGCTCATCGCAGAGACCGGGTTGCGTTCCTACTCGTCCGGCGAATGGGAGCAGGATGATATCAGTACAACGGTCTCCTGGATTCCGGCGGATGATGCGTTCACGAACGCCGTATGTAAGATGGTCGGTCTGACACCGGCATCCTCAGACTGTTTGCTCCGCACCGTAACAACGGAAACCTGGGTAAACTCCTCGCTTGCGATACACGCTGACGCCTGCTACATCGGCGAGAGCACAACGCCTGTCTTTACCGGACGAAGGTTTTCCATCATGGGCAACGACGGCGGCACGTTCGGCGAGCACACCTATCTCGCAGACGGCAGCGAGCTGCCTTATTTCTCCGAGCTCACTGCGATCGCGAAGGGGGAGGGCTTCCTCTCCAAGGAAGTCGCAGAATGGCCCTTCGACGGAAGAAAGGTATCCTGGACTCTCGCAAAGACCGCGTCCGGCGTCCAAGTCGTAGGCCTCAGAACAGAGGACTTCGGTGATCTCAACGGCTCCTATGCGGTTGCATTTTACATCTATATCGACGGTCACCTTTTCGAGTATTCCGGCGATTTCGTTCTCTAGAGTCGATACGGATTTACTGTAGTACAAACAAAAGATCGCACTGACTCCACAAAGCGAACTGATACCCGGGGGATTTTCCGATGAAAGCTACGAAAAATACAACCACGCTCGTCAAATACTTCCGCTTCGGCGTTCTTCTGATTCTTGCTCTTATGCTGGTCACGGCATGCGGCAAAGGCGGCAATTCCGATGAGCCCGAGGCAACGCCCACCCATGCAGCGAAAAATACCGAGGCCCCCACGCCCACGGCGGTCCCTTCCCTGACGGCAGAGCCCACTGAGGAGCCCACCAAGGAGCCCACAGCCGCGGCGACGGCGACGCCTACGACGGAGCCCACGCCTGCACCCACCAGTGTCCCGACGCCCACCGTGATCCCGGATTCCGAGATTCCCGCCCCGGACTTCGATCTGATGAAGACCGGGCTCGACGATGCCATCCGATCGCTGTGCCGCGGGATTACCTACGTGGAGAAGACCGTGTATGAAAACGGGCAGACAGGCTACAACCAGATCCTCGATCATTTTTCGACTACCGAGGAGCCATTCCTCGACGGGGAATATACCCAGGAAGTCCGCTACATGGACAAAAACTTCGAGACCGTCAAGCAGGAGTTCATCCTGACGGACGGCAAAAAGGTGACGCTCTACACGGCGAAATACGACGTAACGCTGGAGCTGCAAAAGGCCGGTGAAACCGGCGCCTCCGGAACCCGTCGCCTAGAAAACTACGGCTATGCGCTGGAGTATCCCGGCATGGAGAGAAAGTATAACTTTATCACCTACAATTACACCGTACCCGGCATGTCCGGCTACCGCCTCTTCCGCGGAAGTCTTGCGTGCAGATTTTTCGAGTGCACGGATCACTACGACGTGGACAAACCGCGGCTTACCGCATCCTACATAAGTTCCGACGGTTCCCTTCTGGAGTACACACTTTACTCCTACGATGAAAGCAACCGCCTTGTCTCGCGGGAAAAATATGCCGAGCGGGAGGACCGCGGCAGCAAGACCGTCTACACCTACGACGAGTCCGGCAACCTCACGGAAATCCTTGATTCCTCCCGGTCCGGATCCGGTGCCGCAGCAAAAGATACCTTCACCTACCGCAAGGATAAGGCCGGTCGTCTGACCGGCTGGACGTACACAAGCGTCAACGGAAGCTTCCCCGGTTCTACAGAGTATTGCGTAAAATACCTGGATAACGGCTCTGTATTGATCTACGGGGCAAAAGTCTCCGACGCGGTCAACTCCACACACAGCGGCTATATCATCCGCCCGGACAAAGCTCTCCGCACAAAGCTGGAGACCACCTCGGGACTCTACCCGAACTACACGGATTTCGGGTCCCCTGTCGCGCATCCGGACAGCTGGGTTCCCTCCTGGGTGACTCTGCCGTACGACACCGTTGTTGATTACGACAGCGACAACATCTTCGGCCTTCCGGACAGTTCGCATGACGATGACGAAATCCTTTGGCTCTTCAGGGGAGACATTTCGGACGAGGCTCTTGCTTCCGACCCCGTCGTTTACGATCCGGAGAGCATCTATTACCACAACTACCGGTACCAGACCTGGAAGGACGGGCTGCTTGTCAAGGATTATCGCGGGGAAGGCGACGCAATGATCACCGAATACAAGTATGATTCGGGCAAGCGTCTTACGGAAGAGACCTATGTCAATTTCGCCGAGGGCAAGACCGTGACCTACACCTACGATACGAACGGCCGTCTCACCGGGCGCGAGCGCAAGTATTTCTGCACCGACACGGCGACATACGAGGAAACCTTCACCACGACAACCTACCGGTACACCTACAGCGGCAACAACCTTTCCGGCATGACCGCGACAGCAGTTATGAACCACGGAGAAGGCACTGACGAAGTAAGGGTCAGCACCACCTCCCTCTCCGTATACAAGCCGTAATAAAACGCCGCGCTGTGCGCATCTGAGCAACGCAACGAACACAAACACCCGAAGCAGCAATGTTTCGGGTGTTTTTTCGTTGCAAAACCGGGGTCCGCAAGAGTATAATGTCATCAGCAACCGCCCTTACGGCAGAAAGGACGCAGGAATGTATTACCAGATCAAAAACACGCTGACCGAATGCAGCGCCGAAGATATCGGAAACCGCAAGGTTCCGTATGTTGCCAACATTTCCCTGGAGGAGTTCGAAGCGAAGAAGGACCTCTTCGACATGGGAATCGACCTCGACCTCGAAGCGGAGGGTGAGGACATCACGGACATCCAGGTGAACTACGATTCGCTGACCGGGTGCTTCGCCATCCCGGATTTTACGAGCATCGAGAGCCCGCCTCACACATTCCTCTTCGCCATCGACGAGCGCGGCATCGTCCTCCTCGACGACGACGGCACGGCCCAGGCGATCCTCGACCGCATCCAGGCGAGCAAGCGCTGGAAATTCCCCTCGCTGGAGCGCTTCATCTACGACTTTCTCGAGGGCATCCTCGCGGGCGACCTGATCTCGCTGGAGAAGTACGAGAAGGAGATGGACATGATGGAGGACCGCATTCTTGCGGGCGACCTCGAGGGCGTCATGGAGCGCCTTGTGGACATCCGCGGCGAACTTCTCGACCTTCGCACGCACTACGAGCAGCTGGTGGACTTGGGGCAGGAGCTGGAAGAAAATGAAAATGCATTCTTCTCCGCGAAGAACCTTCGCTTCTTCCGCCTCTTCATCGAGCGCACGGAACGCCTGCAGTCCATCGTGACGGCGCTTCGCGAGCACACGATGCAGATCCGGGACCTCTACCACTCGCAACTGGAGCTTCGCCAGAACCGCAACATGACCTTCCTTACGATCATCGCCACGATCTTCATGCCGCTTACGCTGATCACCGGCTGGTACGGGATGAATTTTACGCATATGCCCGAGCTGGATTCGCCGTACGCCTACCCGATCGTCGCCGGCGTGTGTCTTTTGATCGTCACGACGTGTCTGATCATTCTCAAAAAGAAAAAATGGTTCTGACGTCTACCCTTCGGGCGCAGGTTTTTGCCTGCGCCCTTTTTGCAGGCAGCTTTTTTCGAAAAACTTTTTCGGCAAATGCAACCGTAAACTCGGATTGTCGGATGATAGGGTGAGGGAAGGAAATTCTTTCACGAAAAAGGGGGAACAGCATGACTGACGCAGAGATTGTTGAATTGTATTTCAAGCGGGATGAGCGGGCGATTCAGGAGACCATGAATCGGTATCA
>CACZRV010000019.1 GCA_902783725.1 uncultured Lachnospiraceae bacterium
CTGCTCGATCACGTTACCGACCAGCATGTACTGACCGCCGCCGAGCATGTTCGGAATACAGAAGCTCGACACCGCGGGCAGGAACACCAGCGTGATTCCGGAGATGATTCCCGGCAGAGACAGCGGAAGCGTCACCCGCAGGAAACTCTGGAACTTGTTGGCTCCGAGGTCGTTTGCAGCCTCGATGAGGCTGCGATCCATCTTCGTAAGCGAAGTATAAATCTGCAGGATCATAAAGGGCAGGAAGTTGTAAACCATGCCCAGGATGACGGCAAATTCGGTGTACATCATCTTGTACGGTCCGAGGCCGATCCAGCCGAGTATCGTGTTGATGATACCGTCGTCCTGAAGGATACCGATCCATGCGTAGGTGCGCACCAGCAGGTTGATCCACGTCGGGAACGTGATGATCAAAACCCAGTGCATCTTGAAGCTCTCACTGCTTCTTGCGATATAATATGCCGGAAAATACCCCAGCAACAGGCACGCGATCGTGGTGATGGCCGCCACCTTGAGGGAGCGAAGCAACACCTTGAGGAACAATTTGTCGCTGAAGAAGCGCGCAAAATTCTCCAGTGTGAATTTGGTTGTGACCACGTCGTTTCCCTTGGTCGTGAAGGCGTAGAGGACGATCAGAAGCATCGGAGCAACGATCAAAATGAGCGCCCAGACGATGTAGGGATAGGTCATTCTTCGAAACTGTTTCATAGTCTATCCCTTCCGATCAGCCGATGACCGACTTCTCCATGATGTGGATGTCCTCCGGGTCGAAGGTGAGTCCGACCACAGAGCCGACACTGGTCTCTTTCGTGGTGTCCACGCGGTACTCGTAACCGCGGGTTTTGAAGGTCACCGGGTACGTGCCCGGTGCAACGTTGGCGGGATCAAAATCGTACTCCACGTCAACGATCTCAACGGAATTTCCGTCCTCGAGGTCGAACGCCTGGGCGTTGGCCCAGATCTTCAGGTCGGTCTCCAGAGCAACGCTCTCCGCGATCTCGTCGGCCTTCTTGAAGAAGTTCACGGCGTAGATTTCCTCTCCGTGCTCCTCCGCGACGAAGCGGTTCGGCTCCTGCACGATCATGGTTGCGGTCACGCTGGTTCCCGCGGACGTGTGGAACGTCACCGGGTAGCGGCCGAACTCCTTGCTCAGCTCATAATCGATCTTCGAGATGGAAATACGCTCGTCGCTCTCGGGATCCCACGCCTGTGCGTCGGCACGGTCGATGATGAAGGCATCTGCATTTTCCGGATGCTCAAGCATCTCCGAGATATCGTCCGCGTCGAGATAGAAGTCGTTGGCACTCATCATCTCGCCCGCAGCCTCGTTGACCACCGGCTTATCCTCGGAAACCTCCATGTTTACGGTGATGCTGGTGCCGGCCTTGGTCTCCACGACGGTCTCGTAGTGAACGCCCTTGAAGAGTGTCGAGCGCACGATGCCGCGGAGCTTGCCCTCCTTGACAGGCACGATGTCGAGGTCTTCAGGGCGGATTACCACGTCCACCTTCTCGTTTCTGCCGAAACCGGCGTCCACGCACTCGAACTGGCGATCCTCGAACATGACCTTGTGGTCCTCGAGCATCACGCCGTCGACGATGTTGCTCTCGCCGATGAAGTTCGCGACGTAACGGTTGACGGGCTCGTTATAAATATCGGTCGGCGATCCGATCTGCTGGATGTTGCCGTCCTTCATGATGACAATCTTGTCGGACATCGTGAGGGCTTCTTCCTGATCGTGGGTGACAAAGATGAAGGTGATGCCGACCTCCTTCTGAATCTTCTTCAGCTCGCGCTGCATGCCCTTGCGAAGCTTTGCGTCCAGTGCACCGAGCGGCTCGTCCAGAAGGAGCACCTTCGGCTCGTTGACCAGTGCGCGGGCGATGGCGACACGCTGCTGCTGACCGCCGGACATCTCATGCACGGCGCGCTTGCCGAAGTCCTCCAGACCCACAAGCTTGAGCATACGCATTACCTTTTGATAAATAATATCCTTCGGCTCCTTCTTGATCTTCAGGCCGAATGCAACGTTGTCAAACACGTTCATGTGCGGGAACAACGCATACTTCTGGAACACCGTGTTGAGGTCTCTCTTGTACGGCGGAAGGTTCGAAATGTCCTCACCGTCGAAGATCACGCTGCCCTCATCCGGCTGCAGGAAACCGCCGAGAATGCGAAGAAGCGTCGTCTTGCCGCATCCCGAAGGTCCCAGCAATGTGACAAATTCATTCTCATAGATGTCCAGGTTGATACCCTTTAAGACCAGCTGGCCGTCAAACTTCTTGACGATGTCCTTGAACTGGATCAGTTTCTTCGGCGCCTGATGTGCCGCCGTTGCTTCGGTAATCTGCTTCTCGCTCATTGCCGTTTCCTCCGTGTATTAAAAAATCGGCGGTGTGGAAACCCACAAAACCTTTGCCGTTTTATTGCCCTTGTTGCTGATGCAGTGGTCTTCCTTCCCTTTTACATAGAAGGTCTCTCCCCTGCGCACGACGCTCTGCTTGCCGCCGTACTCCAGCGTCACCGTCCCGTCCAGCACAAATCCGAACTCCTCACCGTTGTGCGGGTTGACGGTAAACGAACTGCTCTTCGCGGGAATCTCCAGCAGGATCGGCTCCATCTCGTTCTTCTGTGTGTTCGGAACGATCCAGTGGATCGCGTAATCCTCCCGCTCGTCCACGAAGAAATCGCCCTTGCGGAACACGATCTGCTCCTGCTGTTCCTCTCCGAAAAATTCACCCAGCGAACTTCCCAGTGCCTCCAGTATGTCGGTGAGCGTCGCGATGGAGGGCGATGTCAGATTGCGCTCCACCTGCGAAAGAAAGCCCTTCGTAAGCTCACTTCGCGACGCCAGCTCCTCGAGTGTTAAGCTCTGCCGGATCCGCATTTGTTTTAACCGATGTCCGATGTCCATTTCATGCCCCCGGTGGTTTGATATACTAAACAAAAAGATTATTTTTACTAAACTTTTCCGCAGA
>CACZRV010000020.1 GCA_902783725.1 uncultured Lachnospiraceae bacterium
CACTAAGGAGGTGAATATAATGGCAGTAAAGATTCGTTTGAGAAGAATGGGACAGAAGCATGCTCCGTTCTACAGAGTTATCGTTGCGGATGAGAGATCGCCCAGAGACGGCCGTTTCATCGATGAGATTGGTACCTATGATCCCACGAAGGAGCCGATGGCGTTCAGCGTTGATGAGGAAGCTGCTAAGAAGTGGCTTGCCAACGGCGCACAGCCGACGGAGACCGTTGCCAGATTGTTCAAGCAGGCTGGGATTCAGAAGTAATCAGGGGGGTGCGCAATGAAAGAACTCGTGGAAGTTATTGCCAAGTCCCTGGTAACTTGTCCTGACCAGGTGGTCGTAACGGAGACGGTTAACGGCAACAACGTCGTGATCACGCTCCAGGTTGCGCCCGACGATATGGGTAAGGTCATCGGCAAGCAAGGCCGCATCGCAAAGGCAATCCGCACGGTAGTGAAGGTTGCCGCTGTGAAAGAGGACAAGAAGGTAGTTGTGGACATTCTGCAATAAGAAAATCGGGCTGTTGTGATGAGCAACAGCCTTTTTCTTCCCGCCCCCTGCGGGCGGACCGTTGCATTTTGCGAAGGAGTTCTATGGAAAATTCCGACATGCTCCGCGTGGGCATCGTGATCAATACCCACGGCATCCGCGGAGAAGTGAAGCTGTACCCGACGACCGATGATGTGAACCGGTTTCACAAGGGACTTGTTTTGTACCTCGACACGAAACAAGGGGCAAAGCCGGTCACGGTCTCGTCGGTGAAGCATTTTAAGAATCTGGTCATCCTGAAGTTTGAGGGGATCGACTCGATCAATGATATCGAAAAATACAAAGGGTGCGATCTGTACGTCTCCCGCGAGGATGCGATTCCCTTAGCGGAGGGTGAGTACTACGTGTGCGATCTTGTGGACTGCGAGGTCGTCGAGGAGGACGGAACGCGGGTCGGCACTCTTGTTGATGTGATGACGACCGGCGCGAACGATGTCTACATCGTGAAGACGGACGCCGGCCGCGAGATTTTGCTTCCGGTGATCCCCGACTGTATCAAGGCGGTGGACATCGCGGCGAAGAAGGTCACGGTCTTTTTGATGCCGGGCCTTGTGTAAGAATTCGAGGTGGAACATGAAATTCCATGTGATGACGTTATTTCCCGAGATGATCGAGCAGGGGCTTCACACCAGCATTCTGGGGCGCGCCCTCGATGCGGGGATCATCTCCTTAAACACCGTCAACATCCGGGATTACTCCGAGGATAAGCACCGCCATGTGGACGATTACCCTTACGGCGGCGGCGCGGGCATGGTGATGGCTGCAGAGCCCATCGCCAAATGCTACGAGGACATCTGCGGTGAGGGTCCTAAGAAGCGCCTTGTGTACCTGACGCCCTGGGGACGCGTGTTCAACCAGGACATGGCGAAGGAGCTGGCCCGGGAGGACGAGCTGGTCTTTCTGTGCGGCCACTATGAGGGCGTGGACGAGAGAGTGTTGTCCCGCTATGTGACGGACCCCGTGTCCATCGGCGATTACGTGCTCTCCGGCGGAGAGCTTCCGGCGATGGTGATGATCGATGCGATCGCGCGGATGGTGCCCGGCGTGCTCACCAACGAGGAGAGCGGCGAGACCGAGAGCTTTGAGAACAGCCTTTTGGAGTATCCGCAGTACACGCGCCCGGAGGTTTGGCGCGACGAGGCGGTTCCCGAGGTGTTGCTCAGCGGCCATCACGCAAAGGTGGCGGAGTGGCGCATGCAGCGATCCATCGACCGCACGATGCAGTACCGTCCGGAGCTGATGGAGGGCGCCGTGCTTGACAAAAAAAGCGCGAAGTACTACAGGGAGCGCCTGGCGGAGAAAAAGAAAGCCGAAGAAGAGTGTAAATGCGAAAAATAATGCTTGCATTTTCCAAACGGGTGTGGTATATTTGATACCCGTGAGACGCGATGTTCCGCTGTGCCGATGAGCGGCAGTATGAAGACCGCAGCATTTAGAAGGAGGTCATACCAATGACAGATGTAGAGTACATGGCATCTCTTGCAAAAGAGAACATGAAGGAGACTGTTGATTCCTTCGCAGTCGGTGATACGGTTCGCGTATTGTCGAAGGTAAAGGAAGGAAACCGCGAGCGTACCCAGGCGTTTGAGGGTGTGGTCGTAAAGAGACAGAACGGCGGCGTTCACGAGACGTTCACGGTTCGCAAGAACTCGAACGGCTGCGGTGTTGAGAAGACCTGGCCGTTGCATTCCCCGATCCTTGAGAGCATC
>CACZRV010000021.1 GCA_902783725.1 uncultured Lachnospiraceae bacterium
CGTAGCGCCGCCGCAGCCGTCGCGGCCGGTGCGTCCGCCCATCAGAATGATGACGTCGCCGGGATCACTGTTTTCTCTCTTAACGTTTGCGCGGGGAGCGGCACCCATAACCGCACCGATCTCCATGCGCTTTGCCACGTAGTTCGGATGATAGATCTCATCCACAAGGCCGGTGGCAAGGCCGATCTGATTGCCGTAGGAGCTGTAGCCCTTCGCTGCGCCTGTGGTGAGCTTTCTCTGGGGAAGCTTGCCGGGCAGGGTCGCCTTCAAGGAAGCCGTCGGGTCAGCTGCACCGGTGACACGCATCGCCTGATATACATAGCCGCGGCCCGAGAGCGGATCGCGGATTGCGCCGCCCAAGCACGTTGCAGCACCACCGAAAGGCTCGATCTCGGTGGGATGGTTGTGGGTCTCGTTTTTGAAAAATACAAGCCACTCCTCGGTCTCGGTCTTTCCGTTTCTCGTCACGTCAACCGGCACCACTACGGAGCAGGCGTTGATCTCGTCGGACACTTCCATGTCCGCAAGCTTTCCCTCCGCACGAAGCTTCTTCATGGCGAGAAGGGCAACGTCCATGAGGCAGATGAATTTGTCGTCGCGGCCCTTGTAGAGAACCTCGCGCTCCGCCTTGTATGCGTCAAATGCAGCCTTGATGGGCTCGCTGTAATCTCCCTCGTCGATCTTCACGTCCGTAAGCTCGGTCTGGAACGTGGTGTGGCGGCAGTGATCCGACCAGTACGTATCCAGAACGCGGATCTCCGTCACGGACGGATCGCGCTTCTCCTCGCCGCGGAAGTAGTCCTGGATGAACAAAAAGTCGCGGAAGGTCATGGCAAGATTCAGGGAATCGTAGAGGCTCTTAAGCGCTGCCTCGGGCATGTCGCGGAAGCCGTCGAAGATCTTCACATCCTCCGGTACCGCAAAATTCTGTACCAGCGTCTCGGGCTTCGTCTCGTCGGTCTCTCTCGAATCCACCGGGTTGATGCAGTATGCGCGGATGCCGGCGAACTCCTCGTCGCTGATCTCGCCCGTAAGCACGTAGGTCGTTGCGCTGCGGATGATCGGCTCCTCCGCGTCGTTAAGAAGCTTCACGCACTGCTCTGCGGAGTCGGCGCGCTGGTCGAACTGTCCGGGCAGATACTCCACGGAGAACACGCGGTCCCCTGCTGCAGCCGGTACCGTCTCCTCATAGACATCGTCGATGGGCGGCTCGGAAAATACGGTTCCCAGGGCCTTCCGGTACGTGTCCTCACTGATATTTTCCACGTCGTAGCGCACGAAAACGCGCACGTTCGTAATCGTCTTCAATCCGAGATACTCGCGAATCTCGCCTGCAAGCTCCTTCGCACGCACTGCGAACGGGGCTTTCTTCTCCACATAAATGCGTCTCACAAGACTCATGTTTTTGTCCCTCCGTCTCCGGCTTTCCGGCCGTTTTTGATGGTTTCTTCGGTTTTTAGTATACCACCACGTCAATCATAATTAAAATGAATATCAATCATTGATTTTATAAGCACCGCTTATTGTTTTTGAAACCTGCTTGTGCTATACTTCTTTTACGGTTGAGGCGCGTGTGGCGCCTCGGCACATCCGTTTCCCCCACGGAGGCATTTTTCGATGATTACCGAACTGATCTCCTCCGAAAGCGCAACGTCTTTCGGAGCCCTTTACCGGACGCTTTACTATCTGTGCTGCGGCGGTATCACCCTCGCCCTTTTGCTTGTGTTTCGAAACCGCATGCCCTGCGATCAGGGTCGTGCGTACGCGGTGAACGGTGAACTCTCGCGCGGCAAGATCCGCGGCGTCGGAATCCATTTTGTCCTGGGCTACGCCATCGCAACGCTGTTGTTCGTTCCGCTGTCCTGGGAGCTTTCGGTACTTCTTCTTCTGATGATCGCCTCCATGGTGACCGGATTTTTGGATGACGCGGGAAGCGTGCCGTGGTCGGGCCTCAAGAAAGGCCTTCTGGACCTCGCCATCTCCCTCGGCGCCGGATTTGCCGCATGGCAGTTTTACGGCAACACGATCCGGATCGCGCGGCTGGCCGGTTTCTCGGATGCGGGCTCCGCTCCGATCACGATCACCGTTCCCTGGCCGATCTTCGTGCTGCTTGCGGCCGCCCTCGTGTGGGGCTCCATCAATGTCGTGAACTGCACGGACGGTGTGGACGGTCTGTGCGCGACGCTCTCGATCACAGCCCTCACGGCCTTCGCTCTTTTGGCGATCGCCCGCGGCACGGCTGACACGATCCTCACGCAGCGCCCGATCTGCGTCGGCATGATCGCCTGCCTGATCCCGTACCTTTGGTTCAACGCATCCCCCAGCTCGATGCTGATGGGCGATGCCGGTTCCCGGGCCCTCGGTCTTCTGTTCGCAATGCTCGCGCTCCGGTCGACCTACGTGCTCTTCTACTTTGCATTTTGCATCATCTTCATGCTGGACGGCGGCCTCGGGCTTCTGAAGCTTGCGCTGCTTCGCTCCGTGAAGATTCACATTTTGAAAAATACACGCACACCGCTTCACGACCACGCCCGCAAGAACCTGCAATGGTCGGACACGCAGACCGTTCTCCGGTTCGCTCTGCTGCAGGCGTTCATCATCATCGCGGTGCTGGCGGCGACCGGATGCTTCGGCTCGGTCTCGTGGTTCATCAACACCTGAGCGGTTCTTGATTTTTGAGGAAACCTATGGATATCAGCTACGAATTGTACAAGGTATTCTACTACGTTGCCACTTCGCGCAGCTTCTCCGAGGCGGGGAGCAAGCTCTTCATCTCCCAGTCCGCGGTCAGCCAGTCTGTCCGCACGCTGGAGCGGCGCCTGGGGCAGACATTGTTCGTGCGCAAGACCAAGCGCGTCACCCTGACGAAGGAAGGCGAGATGCTCTTTAAGCACATCGAGCCCGCGGTGCACTTAATCCTCCGCGGCGAGCAGCAGGTACTCAATTCCGGGCGCCTCTCCTCCCAGCTTCGCATCGGTGCAAGCGACACCATCTGCCGCTACGTTTTAGTCCCGTATTTTAAGCGGCTCCACGAGCTGCTGCCCGAGGTTCACATCAACATCGTGAACGGCACATCCCCGCAATGCGCGCAGATGCTCGCCGCAGGCGATGTGGACCTGATCGTCACGAACTCGCCGAACCCCGCTCTCGGCGGCAACCCCACGACGGTGACCGTGAAGACATTTCACGACATTTTCGTCGGAAATCCGGCTGCATTTCCCGACTGCTTCCGCACCAGGGACGGCAGGCCCGTTCCGCTGTCGCTGCCGGAGCTTCTGCAGTATCCTCTGATGATGCTCAGCAAGCATTCCGCAACAAGCGCATTTTTGCATGAGCATTTTCAGAAGCACTCTCTGGACCTTGCGCCGGAGATTGAGTTAAACAGCAACGACCTGTTGCTGGATCTCGCGCGCATCGGACTCGGAATCGCCTGCGTGCCGGACTTTTGTCTGCACGGCAACTCCGATTTCGCCGATCTGCACGAGCTGGCCATCAGCGATCCGCTCCCGGAGCGGGCACTCCTGCTGGCCTACGACGAGTCCCGCCCGCTGACCTCCGCAGCCGAGATGCTGCGCTCGATGCTCACCGGCGGCACCGCCCCCGAAACCGAACCGAAGCCGGCCGCGACCGGCAAGCGATAGTCACTCTTATACACTATGAACATCTGAGGAGGTAATCCCATGAGCAAGCCTTTAACCGCACTTAAGACCAACATCCAGAAAGTCATCATCGGCAAGGATGACGTGATTGACGAACTCTTCGCCGCATTGCTGGTCGGCGGCCATGTCCTGATCGAGGACGTTCCCGGAACCGGCAAGACAACGCTTGCGAAAGCGCTCGCCGCATCGATCTCCGGTGCATTTGCCAGAATCCAGTTTACGCCCGACTTGCTTCCTTCCGACATCACCGGTATCAACTACTTCAACCGCAAGAAGGACGACTTCGTGCTTCGCTACGGTCCCGTCTTCACCAACATTCTGCTGGCTGACGAGTTGAACCGCGCGACGCCTCGTACGCAGTCCGCGCTCCTCGAGTGTATGGAGGAGAAACAGGTCACCATCGACGGTGTCACCTACTCACTCGCCGCTCCGTTCTTCGTAATCGCTACGGAGAACCCCATCGAGACCGCCGGCACGTTCCCGCTTCCCGAGGCTCAGCTGGACCGTTTCCTCATGCGTCTGCCCATGGGCTATCCGACGCAGGAGGAGGAGATGAACATCTTAAACCGCTTTAAGACGGAAAATCCTCTGGATTCCCTGACGCCCGTGTACACCCAGGAGGACATCGTTGCGATGCAGCAGGCCTACGTCAAGGTTACGATCCATCCGATCCTGCAGAAGTACATCCTCGACATCGTTGCGGCAACAAGAAGCAACCCGAAGGTTCCGATCGGCGCTTCGCCCCGTGCATCCCTCGCGCTGCAGAACGTTGCCAAGGCTTACGCCTTCATCCAGGGCCGCAGCTACGTAACGCCCGAGGACATCGTTCACCTGGCATGCCCGGTGCTTGCGCACCGTCTGTGCATCGGCCGCGGCGCTTCCCACAGCGCTTCGCAGACTCTGCCGATCATGAAGGACATCCTCGCGAAGGTTCCGGTTCCGACGGAGGAGTGGAACTGATCCGCGCAGCCTGATTGCGGGGCTGCATTTTCCGAGACAATAAAACAAGGGCTGTCGCATTGCTGCGGCAGCCCGTTTCTTTTGTTCTGTTATTGCGGGATCACTTTTTCTCCTGGAGGATCGTTCCCATGTTGATCTCATCCCAGCCGTCGGTGGTCTTGATGGTGTAGTTCTTCTCGATGTCGTTGTAGATGTTCTTGACCTTGCGGCTCTTCTCTTCCTCCACCGCCTGATCAACCGCGTCCTCATAGCCGAAGAACTCCGACGCATCCAGCAGTTCGATGACGTAGATTCCGTAAGTCGTATCCAGCAGCTTGATCTCGCCCGTCTTCATCTCAAAGACGGCATTGCAGAAATCCGGCTCGTAGTTGGAGGCAGTGACGCGCGTGATGTCTCGCGGCATCAGATACATAAAATCCTTGTAATCGTTGATGATCGTCTCGAGCTGCTCGCCGTTCTGCGCCCGCTCGTAGCACGACTGCATGGTCTTCTGGCGGTTTGCGACATCCCCCGCCGCCTTGACCAGTTCCTCGTTGTCGTTGCTCTTGGAAACATACAGGTAGTTCACCTTGTAGACGCGATACTGATCCTTGTCGATCGACTTGGCGACTTCGTCGCGGTCCACCGTCACATTGTTGGTCGCCAGCTCGCTGAACTGATCCGCCAGCAGAACTCTTTCGTAGTTCGCATAGATGACATCGCGGGTCATTCCGCAGCGGGCACGCTCCGCTGCCGAGTAGTTGTTTAAGAAGTTCGTCGTCAGCGACTCCAGCGCATCCCTGCGCTCGTCCGTCAGCTTCAATCCGGCTTCCACCGCCTCACTGTACATAAGCTCCGTGTACAATATCGAAACACGCACCATCTCCTTGTAGGCCTGTGCCGTGGTCATGCTGCTTCCACTTGCCGGCAGTGCCCAGAGATCCGCGTTCTCGCCGTAAAATGTCTTCAACGCCTCCGCGTTCTTCTCGATCTCCAGACGGCCCTCCAGCTCGTAATACGCCAGATAGTATGTGAGTCTGTCAAGAGTTACCTCGGTGACCTTGCCGTTCTTCTCGATGGTCATCACGACCTTCTTCGCGTTGTCCGCCGCAGTGCCCTTGGCAATCTCCTCGTACTCCGCGTCGGTCATCGGCTTCTTGCCGCACCCGGTCAAAAGTCCCGTCAGCATCGCGCACACGCACAGCATGCACACGATCCATTTCTTTCCTGTCTTCATTCTGTAAGCCCTCGCTTCCCGCCCGAATTCGGGCAGGTCCTGTTATTCTACCGTGTCGCCGCGCGCCCCCACAATTCCGCTCTGCGCTCCGGCGAATTGTATCATACCACAAATACCCCGCAAGGTCAAATGCTTCCGCTCCGCCGCCCCTCCGGCTCCGCGCCCCGCTCCTAGCACACGGAGAGCACGATGCCCGCGATGACCACGGCCGCACACAAAAGCTTCTGCCCGATCTTCTTCTCGCGGAACACAAGCCATCCTCCGAGAATCGTCACGATACTGCAGGACTGCTTTAACACCGTCATGACAATGACGCGACTGTCCGCATAGCCGTTGGCGATGAACAGCGCCCGGTCCGCGATCACAAACAGGATGCTGAGTCCCCAGATCCACGGATTTTTGAGCATGCCCCGCACATTCAGGCGAATCTTTCGAATCAGCACATAGATCACGTAAAATGCAACCAGAAACACCATGTACCACAGCTGCAGCTGCCCGCTGGAAAGGTCTCCGCCGCGCATCAGCACCTTGTCCATGTTGCCGCTCACGGCGTTCAAAAAGCACGACACCATAGCGAGGAACACGTAAAATCCTGTCCTCCTGCGAGGTGCCGGCACTGTTGCATCTTCCGGCGCTGCGGTTTCCGACTCCGCATTTTTCGCTGCCGCAGGATCCGGCTCTGAGTTTTTCGTTCCTGTGGTTTCCGGCTCCGCCGGTTTCTTCGCGGGCTCCTCCGCCGGCTCCTTCACAAAGCGGAGCAAAAACAGGCCAAGGCACACTAAAACGATGCCGGCGCCCTGGGTGAGCGACGGGCGCTCCCGCAGTACCAGGATGCCCAGCAGGGCTGAGAAGACGACCCGCGCCATGTCGAGGATCGCGTACACGCTGACGGGCATTTTCCGAAGGGCCCGGAAGCCGCAGATCCACGCGACGAAGATGACGAAGGATTTGACGGCGATGGCGCCGTACTGACCCGCGCGAAGGCCGAAGAGGTACTCGCGGGCCCCGGTGTCGCCCACGGCAATCTCCACGCCGGTGGTCGCGATCACACAAACGAGCGAAAGCACGGTGTAGAGGACCAGGACCTCGATAACCGTGCTTTTAGCCATTGCTTTTTTCTTGAAGATCTCCCGTGCTCCCTTCAAAACGCCGTAGAGGAGCACACATGCAATCCAAACCATACTGACTCTTTTCCGTTCTGCCGGCGCGTCCGCCGGGTCGTTATGCGCCGATCACAACCGCCTCGTTGTACGACGCTTCCTGCGCGTGCAGGAAAATGGTAAATCTCGTGCCGATCTCCGGGCGGCTCTGCACCATGATCGTGCCGTGGTGACGGTTCACGATCCATTTGGCGATCGCAAGGCCCAGGCCGGTACCGCCGGTCTTGCTGTTGCGGGCCGTGTCGGAGCGGTAGAAGCGCTCGAAAATGTGCTCCACGTCGTGGGAGCTCATGCCGACGCCGTTATCCTGCACCGAGTAGAACGGGCGGAATTCCGAATTGATTCCCACGCGCAGCGTGATCGTGTCGCCGACGGTGGTGTATTTGGCGGCGTTGTCCACCAGGATGCGGATCGACTGCTTGAGCATGGCGGAATCGCCGTAGCACATCACCTCGCCGCCGTCCGCGATAAATTCGTAGGAGTGATTCTTGTCGATCATCTCCGACTCCTCGTGAACCTCCTTCATGATCGACGTCAGCGAAATGGTCTGCAGCGTGAGCTTCTGGCGCCCGGCATCGCCGCGCGCCAGGAACAGCAACTGCTCCACGAGAGTGTTCATATGATCGGACTCGCTCCGGATGGCCGTGATGGCCTCCTCCAGAATTTCCTTGTCCTCCTTGCCCCAGCGGTCCAGCATATCCGCATAACCCTTGATGACCGCGATGGGGGTGCGCAGCTCGTGCGATGCATCGCTCACGAAACGGTTCTGGTTCCGCGCCGCCTCGCGCATACGGTCGATCAGGTCGTTGACCGCCTGCTCCATGCCGGTCAGCTCGCGATCGTTCGTGCGGACATGATCCGACGGCGACTCCGCGTCGATATGGCTGATGGCATAGGTAAGATTTTGTAATTTTTCTTCATTCCACTGAGCGTTGCTGATGGACTGGGCCGTCTCCGCCATCTCGCGGAGCGGCTTTAAGCGTCTGCGGATCGGGAACCGGTCAAAAAGCACCACCCGAAGCACCGACAGAATCTCAAAACCGAGCACCACGCACATTACCTGGATAAGCACCAGAAGCGACTCTCCCGGCTGCACCAGCAATGACTCCGTCTTGTTCGTAAACACCACGCCGAAGGTCTCGATGGACTTACCCGTAAAATCGATATCCTTCAGATGTTCAAACGAAAAATGCGCTTTCTTCGCCGCATTGTATATCCACGCAGAAAACGTCGTAGCAACCAAGATCAGGTTCAGCCAGAAATACCCGAAGAGCCGTCTGCTGATCACCATGCGGTGAAGCTTTCCTGCGATGGAGCCGGCGCGCTTCTTGGGTTCCTTGACCGCCTTGCTGTTAACCGTTACCATGCTCTGCGGATACATTCCCGCGGGCATTATTTCCTGCGGGTACATTCCGCCGGACATCATGCCCTGAGGGTACGTTCCATCGGGCAACATACCGTTTTGCATGCTGTTCGGCGTTCCGTCCAGCCACATCGTCTGCTCCGGCGGAAGCGCTTTGTTTCTTCCTCCCATTTTCCTTCCTCTCACTCGTCCTTGATCACGTATCCGACACCGCGCACCGTCTGGATCATGTGAACGCCGAAGCGCTCGTCAATCTTCGCGCGGAGGTAGCGGATGTACACATCGATCACGTTTGTCTCCCCGACATAATCGTACCCGCACACCTTCTGCAGCAGCGTGTCGCGCCCGAGCACGATGTTTTTATTCGTAAGCAGCAGTGCCAAAAGGTCAAATTCACGTTTCGAAAGCTCCACCGGCACGTTGTCGTAGGTCACCGAGTACGCGGCCGGATCCAGAGTAAGCTCCCGCCACGTCAGCTTTCCGCTGTC
>CACZRV010000022.1 GCA_902783725.1 uncultured Lachnospiraceae bacterium
AAAAGACGGCAAGATTAAAGTGGGTGTAGTAAACAACCCGCCTTCGGAGTCCGGTTACCGCGAGGCGAACGTTAAGGACATGGAGAAGGTCTTCTCCGAGGCGAACGGCTACGATCTGAAGACGTTCTACAGCCAGAAGAACGACGAGCAGCTTCAGGCGGCAAACGGTTTCATCACGGACGGTGTTGATTACCTTTTGATCTCCGCAGCCGAGACTACCGGCTGGGACGAAGTTCTGAAGAAGGCGAAGGAAGCCGGCGTTAAGGTTTATCTCTTCGACCGCAAGATCAATGTCGATGAGAGCCTGTACGAGGCAGCCGTTGTTTCCGACATGGCAGCAGAGGGCGATACCGCTGTGAAGTGGCTCCTTTCCCTGAATCTGCCGGAGTACAAGGTTATCCACATCCAGGGAGCTATGGGTTCCGACGCACAGATCGGACGTACCGGCGCTCTTGACGCACAGTTCGCATCCGGAAAGATGACGAAGGTTGTGCAGCAGACGGCTACCTGGGACGAGGCGGAAGCTAAGAAGATCGTGGAATCGGTAATCAACAGCGGCGAAGATTTCAACGTAATCTATGCGGAAAATGACGGTATGGCGAAGGGTGCCGTAGCAGCACTTGACGAAGCCGGCATCACGCACGGAGTAGACGGTAAGGTAGTCATCATCGGGTTCGACTGCAACAAGTGGGCGCTTCGCGAACTTCTTGCAGGCAAGTGGAACTATGACGGACAGTGCAGCCCCTTCCAGGCTCAGATCATCAGCGATCTGATCAAATCCGGAAAGGCTCCTGCGTCCAAGGTGATTATCAACGAGGAGAAGGGCTTTGATGCAAAGGCTCTCACTCAGGCCGATATCGACACCTACGGTTTAGGTGAATGATCGACAGTAATCCGACGAACAAAGCGCAGCCGAGCAAAAGCAAAAGCTTGGCTGCGCTTTTTCAAAACGATGGCAGACGGAGGATTGGTATGCAGGAAAAATACTTGCTTACGATGCGCCGGATCGAAAAACGGTTTCCCGGGGTTCTCGCCTTAAACGGGGTGGATTTTACGCTTCGAAGCGGCGAAATCCACGCGCTTATGGGGGAGAACGGCGCCGGAAAATCCACCCTCATCAAGGTTCTGACCGGCGTGTATCAGATGGACGGCGGCGAGATCCGCCTGGAGGGGAAGCCGATGATGATCCGCTCCCCGCAGGACGCACAGAACAAAGGTATCAGCACGGTTTATCAGGAGATCACCCTGTGCCCGAATCTTACGGTGGCCGAGAATATCTTCATCGGCAGAGGCACAAGCCCGCTGGTTCGCCGCAGGGAGATGGAGAAGCGGGCGGACGAGATCCTCACCAGGCTCGGCATTCCGGCGAGAAGCACGCAGCTTTTGGGGAGCTGTTCCTTAGCGGTGCAGCAGATGGTTGCCATCGCCCGCGCCGTGGATATGAAATGTAAAGTCCTGATCCTGGACGAGCCCACCTCTTCCCTGGATGACAAGGAAGTGAAGCGCCTCTTTGATCTCATGCGGGACTTAAAGAGCAAGGACGTGGGAATCATTTTCGTTACGCATTTCCTGGATCAGGTGTACGAGGTCAGCGACCGCATCACGGTGCTTCGCAACGGCGAGCTCGTGGGAGAGTATCTGACGGAGGAGCTTCCGCAGATTCAGCTGGTCTCGAAAATGATCGGCAAGGAGCTCGAGGAGCTCAGCAATCTGGGCGAGACAGAGGAAAAAGAGACCGGGAAGAAGGACGTCTTCTACGAGGCGGAGGGCCTCGCAAGCAGTGAGGCGCTGCCGTTTGACTTCTCCATCCGCAAGGGGGAAGTGAACGGATTTACAGGACTTCTCGGTTCCGGAAGAAGTGAGAGCGTGCGCGCCATCTTCGGCGCCGACAAGGTGACCGGCGGGGCGGTGAAGATCGGCGGCAAGCCCGTTAAGATCCTTCGCCCGGTGGACGCCATGAAGCACGGTATCGGATATCTTGCGGAGGACAGAAAACGGGACGGCATCATCGCCGAACTCAGCGTGCGGGAAAATATCATCCTCGCGCTCCAGGTCATGAACGGCATGTTTAAGCCGATCAGCCGGAATGAGTCGGAAGCATTTGCCGATGAATATATCAAGGTTTTAAATATCAAGACGGCCAGCCGCGAGACCCCGGTGGGATCCCTGAGCGGCGGAAACCAGCAGAAGGTTATCCTGGCGCGGTGGCTTTTGACGCACCCGGATTACCTGATTCTCGACGAGCCGACGAGAGGTATCGATGTCGGTACCAAGCTGGAGATTC
>CACZRV010000023.1 GCA_902783725.1 uncultured Lachnospiraceae bacterium
TACAGGGCGCTGCGGCTGTTCCCCCGGAACATAGGGGGTCACGCGGCGCACATTGTCACGCCAGGTTCCCATTTTTCATCCTTTCGTTCGTATCCCGGCCGTATTCCGGCCGTTTGCGCTCCGGCAGGCTTTTTGCGCCTAGCGCAGGCCGTACTCCGCTGCCAGCGCCGCAAAGCCCGGCAGGGAACGCTCGATCATGTCGTAGGATACGCAATATGCAAGTCTCACATAGCCCGGACCGCCGAAGCCCGTGCCGGCCACCATGAGAATGCGGTGCTTCTTCGCCGCGGCGACAAATGCCTTGTCGTCTCCGTCCGGTGCCTTCACAAAGAGGTAAAATGCACCCTGCGGCTTGATGCACGAAAAACCGTACTCCGTAAGCTTTCCGTACAAAAGCTCGCGGTTTCGGTTGTAAATCTCCACATCGACCTTCGCGTCGAGGCAACGCCCTACCGCCTTCTGGATGAGGGACGGCGCGTTGACGAAGCCGAGCACGCGGTTTGCGGCCGTGGCGCCGGGAATGATCTCCGCTGCATCGTCGAGCTCGTCCGGAAGCACCAGATAACCGATGCGCTCGCCCGGAAGCGACAACGACTTACTGTAGGAGTAGCCCACGATCGTGTTGTGGTAATACTTCGTGAGGTACGGCACCGTGACTCCGTCGTACACAAGCTCGCGGTACGGCTCGTCCGCGATCAGGTAAATGCTCGTTCCGAACTCCGCCTCCTTCGCGCGAAGCACATCCGCGATGCGAACGATCAGCTCCTCGGGATACACAACACCCGTGGGGTTGTTCGGCGTGTTGATCAAAAGCGCCTTCGTCTTCGGCGTGATCACCGACGCAAGCACCTCCGGCACCGGAAGAAACGTCTTCGGGTCCGTGGCGGCGGTCACCAGAACGCCGTCGTAGTTGCGCACATAGTTGCGGTACTCGCCGAAGAACGGGGCGAAGGTGATCACCTCGTCGCCGGGATTTAAGAGCGTCTTTAAGATCACGTTGAGACCGCCGGCGGCGCCCACCGTCATCAGTATATTTTTCACGGAAAATGCAGTGCCGAACTCCTTGTTCAGATGCTTCGCAACAGCGTCCCGCACGTCCTCAAAACCCGCATTGTTCATATATCCGTGGAGCACGTTCTCGTCCTCGTTGCCCACCAGCTCAAGCAGCGTCTCGCGGATCTCGTGAGGCGGAACCACACTGGGATTGCCGAGGCTGTAGTCGTAGACATTCTCACGGCCGAACTCCTTCGCCATCTTCGTGCCTTCCTCGAACATTGCGCGGATCGCCGAACCGTTTTTGTTGAGATCGAGAATCATGGAATTGATCATGGATTTGCCCTCCGAAAAAGATTTGCATAGACAAGGCAATTTTACCACTCTGCCCCATAGAAGTAAAGCCGTTTTCGCAAAATGCAGTGTTGTTTTCGCCCGCGCGGTATGCTATACTACTGTATTATGTGACAATCCGGAGGACTGGTATGCTCGGCGGAAAAATCGAATTTGACCAGAACTTTATTTTGGCGAACCGGGAGAAGAGCGAACTCCCGATCCACACTATCCGTGAGGGCCTGACCGCGCTGTTCGGCGATATGCTGACCGTGGATTTCGAGGACCTCGCACTGTTGACGTTTTCCCTGCCGTCGGGCTCTGCGGAGCAGACGGCCCGGCAGATCGACACGCTGTTGCACAAGTCATTTTCCCTGGGCGACGGCCGCCAGATCCACGAAAACGACTCGTCCGTCTACTACGTTTATCCCGAGGTGATGCTCTCCGTCGTCCGCACATCCGACGCGAAGGCGGACTCCCCTCTCTCCTACTTTGACAACATTATCGGCTGGGACGCCCTGAAGGCGTTGTGTAACGAGATAGCGAGCATCGCTCCCGAGATTCACCGCCACAACACGCAGATTTCGTTCCAGCACCTCAATTATCTCTTCTCCGTGAACGACGGCGCCGGCCTCACCACCGTGCTGCACACGTACGCGGACTTCATCACGGCCCTCGAGCTGTTCCCGTTCTGCAAGGACGATCCGGTGGTCGAGCTTCGCATCGGCATGAAGACGGAGGACGGTTACCAGTCTCCCTTCGACACCGTGACATACCTCTCCAAGATCGAGAACCGCAACCGCCTGGTCTGCTTTGATATCAGCGCTCTCACTGAGCATTCCCGCGTCGGCGACTTAAAGTCGTTCCTGCGGCAGATTCTTCCCTTCGAGAGCGATTACCTTTTCGCGTTCCGCGTTCCCTACATCGAACCCACCGCACTCTCCTCCATCGAAGAGTGCATCACCGATGTGCTTTATTTAAAAACCATCCCCGTTCCGCCCTACACGAAGGAACAGCTTCGCGCCGGCGCAAGGCTGATGCTCCGCGATTACTTCTTCGCACTGGAGGATGACGCCTGGGATGTCTTCTTCTCGCGCATCGCCGAGGAAAAGAGCGACGGTCGCTTCTACGGAATGCAGTCCGTTCGCAAGATCGTCTGCGAGATCCTCTGGCTCAAGCACCGTGCGGACGCTGCAAAGGAGAAGGAGTCCTCTTCCGCCGAGGTGATCAAGATCACCAAGGACGAGCTTCTCTCCCTCTCCCCCGCTTACTCCGAGCGCACCCGCTCCGGATTTGACGAGCTTTCGGAGATGATCGGCATGGAGGCCATCAGCGATCGCATCCGCGAGATCGTCTCGCAGGTGACGTACGCGATGAAGGACAAGAACATCGAACGGCCCACGCTGCACATGCGCTTTACGGGGGCGCCGGGCACCGGCAAGACTACCGTGGCGCGCATTCTCGGCAAGATCTTCGCCGAGGCAGGCATTTTGCGCAACGGCTATTTCTTCGAATACATGTCCCGGGATCTGTGCGGCGAGTACGTCGGCCAGACGGCACCGAAGACCGCTGCCATCTGCCGCGACGCCTACGGCTCCGTGCTCTTCCTCGATGAGGCCTACTCCCTCTACAGCGGGGACAGCGGAAACGACTACGGCCGCGAGGCTCTCACGACCCTCGTCTCCGAGATGGAAAACCACCGGGACGACATGGTGGTCATCATGGCCGGATACAAGGACGATATGGACAAACTCATGGAGGGCAACGCGGGACTTCGCTCGCGCATGCCGTTCCAGATTGATTTTCCGGGATACACCAAGCAGCAGTTGACGGACATTTTCCTTCTGATGGTGCGGAAGCATTTTGCGTATGACGAGGCCCTTGTGAAGACCGCAGGCGACTTCTTCCAGTCCCTCGATCAGGCGTACATGGATTCCCCGGATTTCGCCAACGCACGCTTCGTCCGCAACCTCTACGAGCGCACGTGGTCGAAGGCCGCCATCCGCTCGCAGATGGACGGAAACGCGAAGATCCGCATTCTTCCCGAGGATTTCATCGCTGCAACCGCGGAGGCCGAGTTCCACGAGAAGCTCGCGACGCGCCGCACCCTCGGATTTTTGTAAAATGCTCTGACCGGATCTGCTCTCACCATTTCTTCGGAGGATATATTCATGGACATTGCACCGGAAGTACTCGACGCCGAGCGCGTCTTTCGCAATCTTCGCCAGGTTGTCAGCGGCCTGGTGGACAACTTCTCCTGCGACGAGGAGAAGAAAGCTATCGTCTTTCAGGTCTCCGGCGAGCCGTTTGAGACGGCCTTCAAGCTGACGGTCCACACGGAAAAGCAGCTTTTGACCATCTACTCCAAGCTCCCGTTCACCGTGGCGGAACCCTACCGCGCGGGCTATGCGACGGCCGTGAGCCGCATCAACTACGACCGCATGTACGGCGCAACCTTCGACTTCTCCCCGGACAAGGGCTTCACGGTCTACCGTCAGCCGGTTCCGTTTAAAAAGAGCCTGATCTCCCCGGACCTTCTGGAGGCTGCCATCCGCGAGACACTTGCGACGGTGACCCGATATGTCTGCTACCTCTTCGACGTGTCCCACGGGATCGACGCTGTCATGCCCGAGGAGGCATGACTTCATTTTCCGAACATGCAAAAGCCCTGAACGGTAATTCCGCTCAGGGCTTTTCTTCTGCTCGTATCAATACTTTTCCAGAATCTCCAGGTACGGCTCCGGGTCGATGATGCCTAAGGGCTTCTCCCACAGCACCGGCTCCTTGCAGGCGGCGACGCTCGGGAACGCTGCCCGGATGATAGCGCACAGATACTCCGCCTTCGCACGGAGATGCGGGCTGTTCCGGAAGTAGAATTTGTTTCCGGCGTAGAGGTTTTCGATGATCCTCGCGCGGTCCTCCTTCCAGTTGGAGCGCGAGTAGGCATCGATGAACCAGGCCTCGGCGGGATTGTCCGAATAGGTTCCGGCGTAGTCGCTTATGTTGTCGCCGTTTTCATCGGTATAGGCGTCATGGTACGGATAGCGGTCGGTGTTCAGCCGCTCCGTCCAATAGGAAAATGCAAAATACCCGTGCTCATCCGCATACTCCGACAGCCGGTGCTCCATCATATGCATCGTCTCGTGCACAAGGGTCTGCTTGACCTGAGAGGCGTATTTTGCGCAGACTCCCATGCAGATCGTAGGCCAGGAGATGTTTACCACCGCTGCAGCCTCGGCGATCATATCGGTCCCCGTTCTCACGAACTCCCGGCAGATGAAGAAGTCCACTCCGCTCTTGCCTTTTCCGGGGATCTCCCTCCAGAAGCCGTCGGGATACATGGCCAGAAAATCCTCCACCGAGTCGATCATGGACAAAAGCTCCGCCTCGTCCGTGATCGGCAGCATCTGATAATCAAAGATCTCCGTCCGCAGGTCGTATTCCTGATAGCGAAGCCGGATCCCGTAGGTGTCGTAGATGGCGGCGACGCGGTTCTCCACAATGCCCCCGGATTCCTCCGTCAGCACCGCATACTCCTCCATCGGGGTTGTATTTTCCTTCGAAAAATCCCACAGAAAAACTCCGGGTTTTGTCATCTCCGGATCCCCGTAGAACATCACGACCGAACCGTTCATCAGCTGCGGCGTGCTGAAGTAATCCGTGCCGGTCACCTCGCGGAACCGGACCATATTGCGGAATTGGTACTCCTGCTGCTTCGCAAGGTCGTAAACGCCGAAGGATTCGGGTATCTGGTCATCCTCCGTGCCGGGCTCGTCGTATTTTCCGCCCGTGGTAACGATCAAAGATCCCGACGCTACCGCGATCTCCTCCGAATCGGATCCTTTGCGGAAGGACACCACAGTGCCGTCCTTCGCGGAGCGCAAATACCAGGTATGTTCGCTGTCGGTTGCCTCGTAATCGTAGAAATTCCGGGTGCGATAAAACTCTCGCTTTTCAAGGAAAGCCTCCCCGGTTGACGCATCCACCGTCATCAGCTTGTCCCCGTCGGAGTCGAAGCAGGCAAACCGGTAGCGGTTTCCCTCTGCACCGATCAGCCGGTAGACGCTGTCGACACCTTCGCAGGTGTACTCCCGCAGCAGCCTGCCGGTCCTTACATCGTATTGATACAACCGCTGCGCGTCTGCGTCATAGCTCCAGAACACTCCGTCATCCGTGCAGCCGACGGCAAATCCGGTCACGGTGAAATCCCCCGCCGTCCGGAAATCGTACTCGTACACGGACACCCTGCGGTTGCTGCTGTCCTCGATAACCACGGTTCCGTCCGCAAGAAGCATCACCGAATTGTAGCCCCAGCCCGGAGTCTCCTTCGTCTGCTTGTACTGCACCTCCGGCCGCGCCACGTGCATCAGCATATAGTCGGTCACACTGTAGTCCGCATTGACCATATCCGGGTACTCCGGATCCGGCGAGAGACGGGGGTACGACATCGTGAGGACAAATCCGTTGTTGACGTAGACACTGCCCAGATATTCGCTCTCCAGATAGTCGTCGACGGGCAGGCTGTAGACATTCGGAAAATCCTCTACCGGCTCTAAGAGCTCCGTGATATCATAATTTGTCGGGATCACCCAGGGCGTCGGCGTCGGACTGGGCGATGGCGTCGGGCTGGGCGATGGCGTAGGCGTGCAGGCAAGCGAGCCGGTCCTGCTCTCTCTGCGCATTGCATTTTCCCTTGTGCAGGCGCACAAAAGAAGCGCCAAAAGAAGCGCTGTCAAAAGCCGCAACCCACGACGATTCCGTATTGTTCCTCTTTGTATCATACCGTTTTTCCTCAGGCCGGAAACAAGACAACGAAAGCGCTCCGGTGTCGAAAACGCTTTCGTTGTTGCAATTCCGTCGTCTTTCCGTCTGCCGCATACGCTGCGGCTCTCTATTGCCGATCAGATTCCGACATATTCGTTATTCTCAAATCTGCCCTTGCGGACGCGGCCGTTAGCGTACGTCATGACGCCCTCGCCGTGGCGCTTGTCGGACTTCCAGCCGCCCTCGTAGCGATCGCCGGTGGACCATACAAACGTTCCGACGCCGTTGCGGACGCCGTGCTCGAACTCGCCCTCGTAGTAGCTGCCGTTGGTGTAGGTGAACACGCCCTTGCCGTTGGGCAGGCTCTTCTCATCCACCTCGCCCTCGTAGCGGTTTCCGCTCTTGTAATTGATCGTGCGGATCTCCCGTTCGGGCACCGCTTCCTCTGCCGGCGCGGTCTCTTCCGCAGCTGCTTCCGCTGCGTTCTCTGCTGCGCTCTCCGAAA
>CACZRV010000024.1 GCA_902783725.1 uncultured Lachnospiraceae bacterium
CGCCCCTTGTCGAAGCGGTTGTTTTGATGGTAGCTCGTCATCGGCGTATGAATCTCAAAATGCGTCAACAATTTCCGCGAATTCCTCGTGTCCTCCGCGGCGATCAGGTCGACCTCCTGCAGGACGCGGATCGCCCGCATGGTCATGTCCTCAAGATTTCCGATGGGCGTGGTTACTAGATAAAGCATGTCCTCTCCTTTATGTCAAAACCCGTACAATTCCTTGACTTCCCCGGTGTATTCGCCCTCGCGCTCCCACAGGATCAGCGGCTTCTCCACCTCGATCCGAGGCCGCCCGCCGCGCACAAAGCCGATCAATACCATGTTCGGCTCGCGGTCCTTGTAAGGGTACACAAGGCGCATTCGCTTCGGCTCGAGATTATACTTCGCAGCCGTCGCGAAGATCTCGGCCAGTCGAAACGGCCGGTGCACCATGTAAAAACGCCCGCCGGGCACTAACACCGCTGCCGCCTCGCGGCAGACATCGTCTAAGGTGCACAGTATCTCGTGGCGCGCGATCGCCTTCGCGTCCGCCGGATTCACGATCCCGTGGCCGCCCGTCATATAGGGCGGATTGCACGTGACCACGTCAAAACTTCCCCGTCCGAAAATGGCGGATGCCTCTTTTATATCCCCCTCCTCGATGCGCACACGGCCGCGAACGGGGCGGGACTGTGGCGAGGCAGGTGTCTCATTTGCCGATTGTGCGGGCGTTTCGGCCTCGGCATCCTCCCCGCGAAGCGCGATGTTCATCGCGACGCTGCGGCGGGCCATGTCGACGCTCTCCGGCTGGATCTCCAGCCCCACGAGCTCGGCGGCGTCCGTTTTGGCGGAAAGCAGCAAAGGCAGGATGCCCGTGCCCGTACCCATGTCGAGACACCGCTCTCCTGCCTTAATCTCCGTATATGCGCTCAACAAAACCGCGTCCATGCCGAAGCAGAAACGCTCTGGATCCTGCAAAAGCCACAGGTTGCTGCGCTGCAGATCCACAGCGCGCTCATTGCCCTTGATGAATGTCTCCCGGTTCGCCATGCGCGTCTCCCATTCGTTTCATCATTCGTCCAGATGCTGTCCGCCCTCACGCTTCTCGAGGCGCTCCAGCTCGCGGAGGCCCTCCTCGTTGTCGCTCTTGTCCCGGCGGTTGTCGTCGCGGTCGCGACGGCGGCGCTGGTAGTATTTGACGTCGTCCGCGGAGTAGTCGCGGACCTCCTTCTCCTCGCCGTCCGCGCCGTTCACCGAAACGATGACCTTCACGCGCTGCTTTAAGACGTTGGTGGCCGAAACCTCGCCGATGAGGCCGTCCGAGGTCTTCACCAGGTCGCCTACGTTGGGCAGGCGGCTGTTTAAGTACTCGTACGCATCCTCCTCGTTTTTAAGGCAGCACATCAAACGGCCGCAGTTGCCGCTGATCTTTGCGGGATTTAACGAAAGGTTCTGCTCCTTCGCCATCTTCACGCTCACCGGCGCAAAATCCGCCAGATACGTGTGGCAGCACAGCTCGCGCCCGCAGATGCCGATACCGCCGCGGATCTTCGTCTCGTCGCGCACGCCGATCTGCCGAAGCTCGATCCTCGTGCGGAACACCGACGCCAGATCCTTCACAAGCTCGCGGAAATCAACGCGCCCGTCCGCCGTAAAATAAAACAGGATCTTGCTTCCGTCGAAGGTGTACTCACAGTCAATGAGCTTCATGTCGAGCTCGTGCTTCGCGACCTTCTCGGCGCACACCGCCAAAGCGCTCTTTTCCTTGCCGCGGTTTTTCTCGGCCATGCGGTCGTCGTCCGGCGTCGCCATGCGCAGCACCGGCTTTAACGGCGGCACAACCTTGTCGTCGCTCACCTCGCTGCGGCCGCGCACGACATAGCCGTACTCCTTGCCCCGCGCGGTCTCCACGATGACGTGGTCGCCGGCCTTGACATCAAAATCGAGCGGATCAAAATAGTACACTTTTCCCGCCTCGCGGAAGCGTACTCCGATGATAATTGCCATACTTCTCTCACGCGCTTACGCGCGTCCTTTCTATCATTTTCCGTCTTTAAAACAGTTTTGCATCCCCAGAAGATACAGCCAGAAAGCCGTCTCCATATTCACGTTCACGGCGCGGTTTGCGCGGATCGTTCCGATGTCGCCGGACAGCTTCATGATGTCCTCGTAGGACAGACCCTCCGCGTGAAATGCCACGCTGTCGGCGTCCTCCGCAAACATCAGCCGCGCCTTCGGGCCGATGGCCTTGTATGCCAGCACGTCGCGAAGCCACACCAGCAGAAGCCCCAAAAGCGTCTCCTGCGCGTCCTTCGCGCCCGCAAAATCCTTCGCCAGCTGCGACATGCGGTCCTCCCGCATCGTTGGCACCGCCTTCATCATCGACACCGCCGCGTCGCGCTGTTTCTGAAACTCCTCCGACCGCGCGCACGCCAGCGCCTGGCCGGGGCTTCCGCCCGCGTAGGCCGCTGCCAGCCGCGCCCGGTAATCGGGCAGCTTCTCGCGGTCCATCAGCCACTCCACCAGCTCGTTCTCCGGCGCCGGCAGCATCTGCAGCAATACCGAGCGGGAGCGGATGGTCGGAAGCAGCGACTCCGCGTTGTTTGTCAATAGTAAAATGACCGCGTACGACGGGGGCTCCTCGAGGGTCTTGAGGAGAGCATTTTGCGCTTCCGCATTCATGCGCTCCGCCTCGTCCACGATGAAGATCCGGTACGGGCCCGCCATGGGCTTCACCTGCACCACATTGCACAGCTGTTGGCGAATCTCGCCGACGGTGATGATGCTCTTTTCGTGCGTGACCCAGGTGATGTCGGGCTGGTTTCCCGAGTCCACCTGGCGGCAGGAAAGACAGCTCCCGCAGGGCTCCGTCCCGCCTTCGGTGCACAGAAG
>CACZRV010000025.1 GCA_902783725.1 uncultured Lachnospiraceae bacterium
AGGTCTTATTAAAGTTGAGCCTTTTTTCGACATACAGCCAGAATAAAAATCTTAGGAATTTATTCTTGACTTTTCATAGCTGGTCTCTAATCTTGCTAAGATGTTTCCACTTACAGTCATCATGTTATCAGCATACGTGTTCATCAAGTTTGTTATGTTCACCTTCATGGTGTACAGTTCCAGGTTCGTAAACTCCGCCTCCTTAAGATCAATATCGAACGGAATCGTAATGACACTCGGAATGAGACCGGTTACGAA
Organism: uncultured Lachnospiraceae bacterium; assembly: GCA_902783725.1. Taxonomy (GTDB): domain Bacteria; phylum Bacillota; class Clostridia; order Lachnospirales; family Lachnospiraceae; genus ISDg. The sequence goes on from CACZRV010000025.1 coordinate 259, forward strand.
ATTTACGATTGCTTCCGCAAGCACCCAGACCAGACCTCCGATCACCTGTTCATACCATTCTCCGACCGGTGTCAAAAGCACGGTAAACGATTTGAAATCACAGAGATTACCATGAATGTGGTTTCCGCTCATCGACAACGTGGCGCCGGTTTCAAGCAACTCCGGTGTGAATTCACATTTGTAGGAAACACCGGGATCGGAGAATAATATTCGTACAGATCCATCCGCGATTAGATCGATGCCCAGCCTCATAAAGATTTCACCGTCTTTGATGTCTTCACAGTAAACATCTTTTGCCAGAATCTTCAAAACCGCCTTTCCGGTCGTAATGCCGAGATCCTTGGAGAACTCCTCCCTGATCGGCACCCCGTCAACATGTGCCCGGAACTGAAAGTTGAGGAATCCCTTGAACACTTTGTTGGTAACGGTCAGTGCGAAATCCTTCCCGGAAGGGATTGCCCCTATAGCAAAACCGTCCGATTGCTCGTACGTTCCGCACAAATTCATCGTTCCGTTCTGCTTCACCAAACTGTAATACGGCGCATAAATCCCCTGTTCTTCAAGCGACTGCATGGAAAACAGCCTCGGTATATTTCCTCCGTAAAATCCAAGCACCGTATTGATAGCCGAGATCAAATCCTGACAAATGCCCTTGAAGATTGCCTTGTCCGCAGATTGATATTTGTCGACAAACATTCCCGCCGCTTTAAATGCAACGTCCTTGTTGTTTACAAACATCGTCTCCGCTATGATCTCAATATCCACTTCACATTCTTCCTGCCCCGTCACCGCAAGACCGACCGCTGCCGACACGACAAACATATTGGGATCAAACTCCAACGGCTTTCCGTCGTCGTCGAAAGCCTCCCTTGAAGTATCAATATCGGCAAAGCTGACGGACGGCGCTTGGCTCACCCTCCAGGTTATTTCTACCGATATTCCCATAACTTCAATGTTTGTCGTACCTTTCAGAGCCTCGCGTACGGGTTCGCTTTGGTAGCCTGTCTGCAGCAGCGTGTTGATCGTACTTTCGCTGACTGAAAAGCAAAACCCTTCCATTTTTTCCTCCTTTTCCTTTGTCCGATTTACCTGCGTCAAATGGCCTTTTCCCTCTTTCGTATGTACCTGGCCGCAATTACTTGTTTTCAAGTACATACTCTACTCAGGGCTTAACTAAACCTTCCATGCTACACCTCTTCTCCTTTCTTTTTGTGCGTTTTTTATATCTGACTGTACCTGCGCTGCGGTTGCGGGTCCGGTTGCTGCATAAGCTTTTCCATATGTGCTTATTCGATGCAATCAAACATCAAAAACACATAAATAAATATCGCATTACTGCAATGATATTTGTCAACAAAGCGTCTTGAAAAGCCCTGTATATACGCGTTTATACGCGTTTTTAACGTATCGTGCGCGCCGTAAATAACGAATTTATTGTAATTGGATAAATGATAGCATATATAAAATACTAAGTCAACTTACAAAATTGCAATATGTCTTGCTCTACGGCTCGGATTCCGGCCTTACAACCGCCGCAGGCCCCCTTGCAAAATCCTCGCAGCCCCTTAAAACACATGCGTTCCGGCCTATCACTCCGCACGAGCGATAGAAACAACCTATGGAACACCAAAACAATTTGCAATCGCCGACGACGTGCAAAAACAGTTGTAAAAACCCCGCCGCTGTGGTATTTTATTTTCCAAAGCGAATTCGCGCGTATGGGTTGTTGCGGATTGCATTTTCAGAATCAGTATTGCCGCGCAGAAGGCGGCCACAGGAGGTTATTATGTCCAAGATCGAGACAAAATGTATCCACGAGGGCTGGAAGCCTTCGCAGGGAGAGCCGAGACAGTTACCGATTTACCAGAGCACGACATTCAAATATGATACAAGCGACGCCATGGGCGCTTTGTTTGATCTGGAGGCTTCGGGCTACTTCTACACCCGCCTGCAGAATCCGACGAACGACGCGGTTGCGGCGAAGATCACGGCGATGGAGGGCGGCTACGCAGGTATGCTGACGTCCTCTGGCCAGGCAGCAAACTTCTACGCAGTGTTCAACATCTGCGAGTGCGGCGACAGCTTTCTCGCTTCGACAGCGATCTACGGCGGAACCTACAACCTGTTCGGCGTGACGATGAAGAAGATGGGCATCGAGTGCATTTTCTTCGATCAGGACAGCAGCGACGAGGAGATCGAGGCGCTGATCAAGCCCAACACCAAGTGCATTTTCGGCGAGACGATCACGAACCCGACCGTCACGATCTTCGATATCGAGCGCTTTGCGAAGCTTGCGCACAAGCACGGCATGCCGCTCATCATCGACAACACGTTTGCTACGCCGGTGAACTGCCGCCCGATCGAGTGGGGCTGCGACATCGTAACGCACTCGACCACGAAGTACATGGACGGCCACGCGGTTTGCGTCGGCGGCGCCATCGTGGACAGCGGCAACTTCGACTGGGATGCCAACGCTGAGCGCTTCCCGGGTCTCACGACGCCCGACGAGTCCTACCACGGCCTCACCTACACGAAGAAGTTCGGCAAGGCCGCTTACATCACCAAGGCTACAAGCCAGCTGATGCGCGACTTCGGTTCCATCCAGTCCCCGCAAAATGCTTTCTACCTTAACCTGGGCCTTGAGAGCCTTCCGCTTCGCATGGAGCGCCACTGCAGCAACGCCCTTGCTGTTGCGAAGTATCTTGCAAGCAACGACAAGGTTGCCTGGGTTCACTATGCAGGCCTTGAGGGCGACAAGAACTACGAGCTCGCCAAGAAGTACTGCCCGAAGGGCACCTGCGGCGTTATCGCCTTCGGTATCAAGGGCGGCCGTCAGGCTTCCATCGACTTCATGGACAGCTTAAAATTCATCACCATCGTAACGCACGTTGCGGATGCGAAGACCTGCCTGCTTCACCCGGCAAGCCACACGCACCGTCAGCTCACCGATGAGCAGCTCATCGAGGCGGGCGTTGCTCCCGATCTGATCCGTCTCTCCGTCGGCACCGAGAACATCGACGACATTCTCGCCGACCTCAAGCAGGCGTTCGGGGAGTGATCCGTCAGGTCTTCGACCGGATGTCATAATACATGTCAAAAACAGCCCGCGACTTGCAGGAAAACTGCAGCCGCGGGCATTTTTCGTCGGCGTTTCCGCTTGACAGCGCACGCCTTTGTGTGCTAAGGTTTATGTGGTCTAATTAGAATTCTAATCTAGGGGTTTACGAACATGACAGACGACGAACGATTTTTCCGGGAGATGCTCTCTCTTTATTACGCGCACCGCGCATATAACATCCGCTATTACGCGTCGCTCGGACTGACCCCCGGGCAGCCCAAGGTTTTGAATGTCCTCTTCGACGAGGAGGGGTATCTGCAGAAGGATCTCGCTGCGAGATGCCGCGTGGAGCCGGCGACGATGACCTCGCTTCTGGCCAAGATGGAGAAGCAGGACATGATCAAGAAGGAGACGGTGTACGTCTCCGGCGGGAAGCGCGCGTACGCGATCTACCTCACGGACCACGGCCGCAAGCTGGCGCGCCAGGTGTCCGACAAGGCGGCGCAGGCCGACCGGATCGCGCTTTCGGGAATGACCGAGGAGGAAGTGAATTCTCTGTTGTCCCTGATGCGCCGCGCCTGCAAAAACATCGAGGAGCAGCTGGACGGAAGTTGGGAAGGAGCTTGGAAAAGCGTATGAGACGATTGACTCTTTTATTGACATTACTGGTGTTCGGAGCGATTCTGGTCGCGTGCGGCGGGACGAAAAATGCTGAGGACGCCGATGCGACACTGACACCCACTGCGGTTCCGGCAACGGAAACGCCGACCCCCGAACCCGCGACACCGACGCCGACACCGGTGCACGCCTCCATCGACACAAAGCTTCCGTCCGTCTACCAGCGCTACCGCGTGAAGGACGGCGGCCGCATCGAGGAGATTTCCTACGAGACGCAGGACTACTTAAGCGGAGACGGGACAACCTATACGAAGACTGCATTTGTCTATCTTCCGCCGAACTATGATCCGGCGAAAAAGTACAACATCCTCTACCTCATGCACGGCATCGGCGGCAATGAGCGCGAGTGGGGAATGACCGGCCTCACGTCCACGGTCAAGGCGATCATGGACAACCTGATCCTCTACGGCGACATCGAGCCGTTCATCGTGGTTACGCCGAACGGCCGCTCGTACCCCGGTTTTGCTAACACCAACGGAGACAGCAATTCCTTCTATGTCTTCGGCAAGGAACTTCGCAACGACCTGATGCCTTACATGGAGAGCCACTATGCGGTTTACAGCGACGCCGATCCGACTGCGGTGCGCGACCACCGCGCCATGGCCGGCCTCTCGATGGGCGGCATGCAGACCATCAACATCGGCATGTGCGAGTGCCTGGACGTCATCAGCTGGTTCGGTGCATTTTCCGCAGCGCCCACATCTTACGAAGCCAAGAAGGTCGCTTCGATCATTGAGTCCGAGCAGTTTGCTCCGTACCGGGTGAACTTCATGTACAACCTCTGCGGCACCAACGACAACATCGCCTACATGAGCGCCTCCATGGCGGCCAAGAACCTGCCGTCCTACACGGAAAAGCTCTCGGATGGCGAAAACTACCGCTGGATGGAGTGCGCCGGCGGCCACGATTTCTCGATCTGGAATCTGGGCTTCTACAACTTCGCACAGATCGTATTTAAGAATTAAATCCTTCGGAAAATGAACTTCCCGAAACGGAAATGCCCCTGCCGGATCTTCCGGCGGGGGCGTTGTTTGTGTTATCGGTTTTACGGCTCTGCAAAGCACGAATTCTCTTACAGCTTCTCCGCAAGCTGCAGGATCAGCTGCTCGGTCTTCTCCCAGCCGAGGCACGGGTCGGTGATGGACTGTCCGAACACGGTGCCGCCCACATCCTGGCGGCCGTCCACGAGGTAGCTCTCGATCATGAGGCCCTTCACGAGGCGCTTGATGTCGGAGTTCAGGTTGCGGTTGTCGATTACCTCGTTGGCGATGCGGATCTGCTCAAGATAGCGCTTTCCGGAGTTGTTGTGGTTCGTGTCGATGATGACCGCGGGGTTGATGAGTCCGGCGCCCGCGTAAGCGTCGCTTAAGCGGAGCACATCCTCGTAGTGGTAGTTCGAAACGCTCTTGCCCGCGAAGTCAAGGTAGCCGCGAAGGATGGCGTGGGCGTAAGGATTGCCCTTACTCTGCACTTCCCATCCGCGGTAGATGAATGTGTGGCCGTGCTGTGCGGCGTGGATGGCGTTGATCATGACGCCGATGTCGCCGCCCGTGGGATTCTTCATGCCGACGGGGATGTTGAGGCCGCTGGCCGTAAGGCGGTGCTGCTGGTCCTCCACGGAGCGGGCGCCCACAGCGACGTAAGCCAACAGATCCGAGAGATACCGGTGATTTTCCGGGTAGAGCATCTCGTCCGCACAGGTGAAGCCGTAGTCCGACAGAGCCGCGCGGTGCAGCTCACGGATGGCAACGATGCCCTTGTAGAGGTCGGGCTTCGCCTCCGGGTCCGGCTGGTGCAGCATGCCCTTGTAGCCGTCGCCCGTGGTGCGGGGCTTG
>CACZRV010000026.1 GCA_902783725.1 uncultured Lachnospiraceae bacterium
CGAGAGTTTTGCCACATCCATACCGTTGCACGCCGTCGTCTTCATGACGATGTTAAGCGGCTCGGCAAATGTATCGTTGGAGATGTACGTTCCGATTCCGAACGCCACCTTCGCTTTCCCCTTGAAATACCGGAGGATCTCCGTCGCCCGCGCAAAATCCAGGCTGTCGCTGAACAGAAGCGTCTTCTGCGTCGCGTCGATGCCCAGCTCCTTGTAGTGCGCCAGAAGCTTGTCGCCCCACTCATACGGCGAGCCGCTGTCGTGGCGGACACCGCTGAAGAGCGTCGAGTACGTCAGCTGAAAATCCTTCAAAAAGCAGTCGGTCGTGATCGTGTCCGTGAGGGCGGTTCCGTTCAAAACGCCGTACTCCTTCACCCACGCATCCAGCGCATACCAGTTGGAGTACGCCGGATTGTGCTTATGGTTGCCCTGGCCGACGCACATGATCCACTCATGCGCCATGGTGCCCACCGGCGTCACGCCGTATTTCTTCGCAAGGAACACATTCGAGGTACCGACGAACTTCGACCCCGGGATCTCCTCCTGCGAGAAGCGCTCGATCGCCAGATCCTCCGCCTCGGCGCACAGTCTTCTTCGCAGACCGAACTCGGAAAATGCACCCAGCTCATACTCCCCGGTCTTCAGCTTCGCGATCTTATCCTCCAGGCGCTGCGTAAAGCTTGCCATGAGCTCCTCATGATCGTAGCGCATCTGAAAATACACTTCATTGACGATCGCCAGAAGCGGGATCTCGTACATCGAGGTGTTGAGCCATGTTCCTCTCGTCTCGATGGTCAGTCCGCACGGATCGTCCGTGCCGAACGTAAAGTCCGCGAACCTCGGCTTCCAGAGCCGCAGGAAATCGACATAGGAGCCCTTGATCCACTTGATGTTCTCAAGGTACGCCAGCTCGTCCTCGTTGAACCGCAGGTCGCAGTACAGCTGCACCTGCCGCTTGATCTCCTCCACCATCTCCGGCGTGAAGAAAACGTCCTCATTCCGGCACTTGAATGACCATGTGGTCTTGTAGTCGCTGAACTGATGATAGATTCCCTGTCCCATGGAGAACTTGTATGCATCGGTCTCCAGCAGGCTGTTTACGATTCGATCCAATGTGTTACCTCCGTCACCCTTCGCATCGCGGAACTCTCCGCGAACCGTCCGGCATCTGCTGCCGGATACCCATACCACATTTATTATATCGCGATTCCGCTCCGCTTGCAATGCTTTTCGACGAAGAAAGCGCCCGTGCATTGTCTGCACGGACGCTCTCCCATCTTCCCGCAACACCGCAGGAGTGTCATCATTTTTCCCTTTTCAGCACAAAACCCTTATCGAATGAGCCGCTCACGGAGAACTCGTACGTCTTTCCGAACTCTATCGCAAACGTTTCGCAGGGCTCGGTAAATGCGTATTTTCCGCCGTTGTCCACGTCTCCGTCGTCGTACAGTTCAATCCGAAACGAAAACTTCGTATAGTCGGCATCCTCCGGAAATTCCAGAGGCGACAGGGTATACGCGAGTGTCCCCGCCAAAGGCATGTGCCCGTAATCCGCCACCGTCTGCATTCCCTTGGAATCGCCGTCGATCATATACGGCATGGTTATAACGTACACATCGTCCGTCACACCGCTTATGTCGATTTTCACCGTGAACAAGTCGGTTTCCTTAAAGCTGATTGTTCCGCCGTCCTCCGCCTTCTCGCGAAGGTCCTTGATTCTGGCCTCCCACTCCTCTTTGGTCTCCTTCTTGTCCTCTGCTTCAATCGTAACGCTTTTCTTCTTGTCCGAACCGCTGTTCTTCGCCGAGAACCAGTCGCAGCCGATTAACAGAGCACTCAGAATTACCGCGCCCGCCACCGCGAGCACAAACTTAGCACCGTTTCCCATTTTCATTTTTCCCCCGTTTTTTCCGGGCTCCGGCCGCTGTAAGCCGCCGGAAGCCCAAACCGTTTCCCACACAACAGCTGCTGTTGTCAATTCAATTCAATTCATTTCTTTTTCGTAACAATCTTTCGCCTATCGTACGATTCTGTAGTATGTGCGCGCCGTCATCCGGTAGATCAACATATAGATGAGGGCAAATGCCACCACCGTGCAACCCGTGCACAGAAGGAAGATCTTGTCGTTCGGCATCATTAAAAGCAGCAGAAGCTTTCGGATGACCGGATACGCAACGACCATGTGGATCACCGCCGTCACCAGCGGCAGGAAGAATACGATCACGATCTGGCGGCGGATCGTTCCCTTGGTCTCCTTCTGCGTCATGCCGACCTTCTGCAGAATCTGGAACCGGCCGCGGTCATCGTAGCCCTCGGAGATCTGCTTGTAGTAGATGATCAGTGCAGTAGCAAAGAGGAACACCAGGCTTAAGAGGATTCCAAGGAAGAACAGCGATCCGTACATTCCGAGAAGCTCATCCTCGAAGGTCCAGGAAGTCTCCCATGCGGTGGCGTCGATGTGTTCGCCGGTCTCCGGAGTATCAAGCGTCTTCAGATATTCGCTCGCAAGATTCGAGAACTCCCAGTAGGATTGTCTGCGCCCGTCCTTTACTCCGTCGCGGGCTGCGATCTCCTTTACGCCTTTCAGTTTCACATAGTACCGGTACGACGTGATGTAATACGTCCAGCCTCCTTCCGACGGCTGGTACAGATCTGTCACGATACTGTCGATGTCGTCCATGGAAGGGACCACGAGACCGTAGTATCCGTCGGTAAGCGCTTCATTTCTCATGATCGGGATATGCTTCACCTCCGGTCCGAGAGTGTACGACTTTCCGCCGAAATTGATCTCCGACGGCAGTTCCTTCGTGAGATCCCCGGCCTCATCCGAAAGAGCAACCCAGCCGATCTCATTTTCTCCGAGCACGAGGTTATCCTTGCAGAGATTGTTGTAGTCCTCCAGCGGGAGTATCACAACCTCGATGGTTCCCTCCGGCAGTGATGTAAGAGTCGAACGCAAACGCACAAGACTCGCCTGTCCGCCGGTAAAGCAGAGCGGATCCGAGAAGCTGCGGACGCGGATAAAGGATTCCACCTCGGCGCCGTACTTGCCGACAACCTGCTCCGTCATTTTCCGAAGCTCTTCCTCCGGAATCTGTCCCGAGTGACGCTCCCGCATCCCGTCATCGTCCGGCGTTTCCTCGTCCCAGACATACAATCCGCCGACGAACATGTCCGCCTGGCCCTCAAGGAAGTATTTTCTAATGGTGTCCTCGGTTCCCACGTACAGACATACGGTGGTGGAGATCATGACGATGACTCCGGTTGCAAGAATTGCGATGGACGCAAGTCCGATGGCGTTCTGCTTCATGCGGTACAGAAGATCCGACACCGCGATCATGTTCTTTCTACGATAGTAGAATCCTTTGTTTCTGCGCAAAAGCTTGAGAAATGCAATGCTGCCTGCAAGGAACAGGGCGTAGGTTCCGATGATAACCAGAATGACGGCC
>CACZRV010000027.1 GCA_902783725.1 uncultured Lachnospiraceae bacterium
ATCTTCGAGGGCAGCAAGGACTTCTTCGCAGCTCTGGGCAGCGCAAGCGAAGTTGCGGTTCAGAGCGACAAGACCGGCATCGACTCCGATGCGGTGTCCGTAGTGGTTGCAGGCGCGACCATCTACATGCCGCTGTCGGATCTTGTGGACATCGCGAAGGAGATCGAGCGTCTGCAGAAGGAGAAGGGGCGCCTCACCGGCGAGCTTGCCCGCGTCAACGGCATGCTCAGTAACGAGCGCTTCGTTTCCAAGGCACCCGAGGCGAAGATCGCCGAGGAGCGCGCGAAGCTCGAAAAATACACCGCGATGATGAAGCAGGTTGAGGAACAGCTTGCGCATCTCGGAAAGCAGTAAGTTTTAAAAAGTAACACGGCCGGCAGGGCGAAAAATGCTCTGCCGGTCTTTTTGTTTGCCGACGGTGTGTAACAAAGCCGTAACAACAAGAAACACAAATGTAAGAATTTTCGGGGAATTGTAACAGCTTTGTAACCAATGGCTTGTTTTTTTATGATACAATAGGCACAGTTGATAGATTGCTTGCGCGGCGATATGTGCCGCCGGAATCTGCAGCTTGTGTGGGAGAACCGAGCGGACCGACCTCGCCCGCGGGTGGGGGAGGTCCGGATCGGGATCGTTTACGGGGGTTTGTTCGGCTGTTCCGGGGAAGGACGAAATCGTGGGTAAAATTCGAAGAACAGGTATTTTTGTGTCGGCGCTTCTCGGAGCGTTTCTTTTTGTTGCGTGCGCGCGCGGGGGCGGGAAGGATCCTTCGGGAACGGAAGAGGGAGTCTGGGAAACCAACAATCCGCTGCCGACGGAGGACTGGTCGGAGCTCATCGCAAAGAACAGAGAACTGCACGCACTTGTGCAGCCCCGGCGCGAGGCGGCCAAGGCCGGAACGGGGCCTGCCCGCACGGAAGCGGAAAATGAGGCCTACCGGTACGGTGTCGTCACGGAGAACCCGCTGACGACGGGCTACGGAAGGTGGATCGAGTGGACTGCAAGCCCGCGGAGAAAGGCTTTGACGGGGAGCGCAAGCAACTTTACGCAGGTCGTACTGGTCGACGGGCTGGCGGACCCGGCGGTGACGGAGCGGATCAACCGGCGGATCGATGAGATCACGGAGGCGGTTGCAAGTCCGTGGTACTATCCGGACGTCTCCGGAATCCTGTCGATTCTCAAGGAGCGGGGGCAGCCGGACGGAAGCGTGATGACGATGTGCTCCTGCAACACCGGCAACGTACTGTCGGTGGAGTTCTACCGGACCTGGACCTGGTACGCCATGGAGGGCGTGTATCATCCGAGCGTGCTTCGGGAGGCCGAGAAGAGATGGACCTCGGGGGACGGGCGGTACGAGGTAACGTACCAGCTGGTCGACGAGAAGGAAACCGGCAAGACGATGATGTGCGTCTCTTATGAGATCCGGGAGCGGATCGGGGTGAATTTTTCGCTGGTGACCGGCGAGGAACTGCGGTTGTCCGACCTGTTTGAAGCGGGCGAGGATTACCTCGGGATCCTGGACGATGCAATTTCCGGGCAGCTCAGCGGGGATTTCTGGTTCGATGATTCGAAGTACCTGCTCTCCGGAGGGCTCGAGGGGCACTACGGGCTGAAGTACGAGGAGCCGCGGGAGTATGACGGCGGCCGGGCGTTCACGGGATTGACCGGAGATGAGCCTTTTATTCTCCGGGGGTACGGGGCCGGTGTGAGCGTAGTCTTCCCGGGACTTTTCAACGGACACGATGTCACGGTGAATCTTCCGAATGCGATTCCTGCAGGTGAGACGGACGGTATCTACAAGTTTCAGCCGGAGAGCAATTTCGGAGAGCTCTGTGAAGTTTCCTTCGGCAATACGTGGATGTGTTTCGGGGAGAAGATCGGATCCTTTACCGTTCCCTGCGAGGAGTCGGATGCGGTTACCGTGACGGTATACCGCGGGGCGGGAAACGCAACGTATTCGTCCTCTTTCGGAAACGACGGCGGGGAGCTTCTGCAGCAATGGTTCTCCGACGAAGCGATGGTTCGCTGCGCGGAGCGGTGTCTTTCGGAGTGGAGCAAAACAGAGCCTGTGACCAAAGACTGCTCGCTTGTGTTTTGCACCGCCGAGGTGTATCCGAACGGTTTCGTAAAATGGTCCTGGGAAAAGATCCAGACAGCGCTTTCGCTGGAGTCTTTTCACTCCTTTAATTCGGACAGGATGAAGGACTTCTGGATCCGGGACGGAGAATTTGTTCCGGAGGAGGAAATCTTCGATGTCTCGTACGAAGAACTGCTTCGGGAAATGCTCTCCGAACTCCTGTGGAGATGGGAGCCTATGTTGAGCGAGGCGGAGATCGCAGAGGCGGTGACGGCGCTGGCGCCGTACATCGACGAGATCGGGCGTCCCTCGTGGTACTCCACGAAATACGCGCCGAGCGAATCCTTCGGAGAGATCACATTCCTCTGGCCGGGGCGAAGCATGACGGATTGCTGGGGTAATGTGCTGCCCGGCACGATGCCGTCCGGAACGAAGGAACACATCAACGAGAAACTATGGAATTTTCTGTGCAATGACATGTATGCCGAGGAGGTTTCCCTCCGGGATCCGTACGTGTTGTTACGGCACCTTAGGATGTATGAGGGGTATCATTTTCCGGAGTATGACGCGAAACAGCGTATGCCGCGGGAGCGTTAGGGGGATGTATGAGGAAAATACTTGTTTTGGTGGTTATAGCGGTTGCCTGTCTGACGGTGGCCTCGTGCTCGAAAAACGGCGGGGATGCGAACCTGACGCCGACATCGGTTGTGACGGAGGCGGTGACGCCGACCGTGACGAGTGAACCGACCGGGACACCGACACCGACCGTGACGGCTACGCCGGTGCCGGTAACGGACCTCGCAGCGCTGGCGGCCCGAAACCGCGAGCTTCACGAGGCGGTCATCACGAAGCGGACGGTCAACCCGCTCGGAACCGCGCCGGCGATGTCGGAGAGCGAGAAGCTGGACCGCGCGTACGGGATTTCGAGACGGTATGCGCTGGAGTCTCAGGATATCGATATGGAGACCGGGAATACAGTCGAGGAGACCTGGACGGTGCCGTACACGTATATGCGCATCTCCGGGTTGCGTGATGAGGCGGTTCAGAAGAAGGTCAACGACCGGCTGGAGTCGATGGTTCGTATCGTGTCGCACCCGAATTTTCTGCCGGACATCGCCGGAGTTATGTCGGTTTTTAAGGAGCACGGACTTCCGAAATCGAAGGTTCACGAGTACAGGCTGTATAGCTCCGCCGGAATGCTGTCGGTAGAGGTGGATGTCACCTGGTACTGGGAGGAGGAGTGTGTATTTGCCAACGACGAGGAGCTTGAGAAGTACTGCGAACAGGTGGACTGGGCAGACCCCCGGTATGAAATCCTGGACGGATATTACTTCGTGTGGAACTCGCCGGTGCGTATGTCATACCAGTTGTACGGCAAGTATTATCTGAATTTCGACCTGTCAACCGGGGAGGAGATGTCTCTCTCGGATCTGTTCCCCGAGGGCTACGACTATCTTGCGTATCTTGATGAGCAGGTCTATGAGGCGGTGAAATATGAGTACTGGGTTGATCATTACGACGGCAGCGGCGCCTGGGAAAGCTATGACGAAATGAGGGAGCATGACGCCGGCGCCGCACTGAAGATTACCGGCGACGAGGAGTTTTATCTGAGCGGCAATTGGATGATGGGGATTGTCACGAAACAGGGGAGGGAGGTTTTCATAAACCTGCCGGATACTGTATACCGGAGCGCGGGGGAGCTTCTGTATTCGGTAATGCCGGAGTATACGCTCAGTCCGTTCGAAACAGTCGTTTTTTATGATTGGGAATGGAGTGAAAACAACGACGAAAAAGTGCATATGAACAAGAGTCAGAGACTCGGAAAATTCCGTGCCGTGCCGAGCGGAGCCCTCGAGATTGAGGTGGAAGTGAAACGGCAGAAGGACCTGCCGGATTGGAAATATTACGCCGGAGAGGAATGGACGGCGAGAGCCCGGGAGGATCTTTCGGACGAGAAAATTGTGAAATACGCGAAAGAATTTCTGGAGGCGGAGAGCGTCTGGATCAATTATTGGTACAGCAGACCGACCACGGATGCGGAGATGTTGTTGTATCGTGCAGAAGTATACCCGAACGGATATTACTATCTGGAATGGTGCGTGAATGTAAAAGGAACGTGGCGTCAGTGGGACGGCTATGAACATTTCACTCTGAGAGGCTGGGTTCATGACGGACGATTCATTCCGGAGGAGGAATGCTTCGACGTCTCCTATGAGGAGCTCTTCACGGAAATCATTGCGGGACTGCGCGTCGGAGATCGCGAGCACGGCAAGCCCGTTGCGACCCGGGAGGAGGCTGCGGCAGCAGCGAAAGCACTGAGACCGTATTTTTCGAGTTTTTTAGACCCGCTTGGGGGAAAAGACAAGTGGTCATGGGCTCAGTGGTATGTCTGGGAGCCCGGCGGATATGCATTGTTCAAAACTCCCGATGACGTTTCCGAAGAGACCTTCCCGGATCTGAAGGCGGCTCTGCCGCAGGAGTTGTGGGACAGTCTGAGAGGATACGAAGAAACGGATCTGTACTATTCGGATCCGAATCTGATTCGAAGACATCTTCGAATATATGAAGGCTATTCGTTTGAGTGAACAATGTGTGGAGAAGATGAGGTGACAAGGACGTGAGACGAAAGAGATGGCTGCAGACGGCGATTGTGCTCGCGGTGATGTGTGCGCTCAGCGCGTGCGGCAGAGGATCGCACAGCGAGCATGACGTTCCTGCCCCGACGTCGACACAGGCTGTGATACCGACGGAAGGGCAGCCGGGGACATCGTCGCCGGTGCCGACGAAAAATGTCACCGTGACGCCGACGGTAACCGCAGCGCCGACACGGGTGCCGGTATCGGATCTTGCGGCGTTGGCTGCGAGAAGTCGCGAGCTTCACAATGCGATCGCGCCGAGGTTAACGGCCAATCCGCTGGGAACGGGGCCGGAACTGTCCGAGGCGGACAAGAAGAATCAGGAGTACGGATTCCGAAAACTGAGCGGTGTGAGCACCGAAGACATCAACTTAAAGACCGGAGAGGTTGCGGACTATAGTGACCCCTGCAGGACGGTGCGCGTGTACGGGCTGAAGGATCAGAGTATCCTCGCGAAGATCAACGAGCGCATCGAAACAGCAGCGCGTACGATGATCGATCCGGATTATCTTCCGGATGTGCCCGGTATTATGCTTGTTGTGAAGGAGAGAGGCCTTCCCGAAGCGGGAGTGCAGTGCTATGCGGGCAGCTGTAACGGAATACTCCATGTTGGAGCGGAAGGACGATGGATCTGGCATGAAGATATGGAATTCGCGGACTATGATGAGCTGCTTTCGTATGTCAATGCCGATGAGAAAGACAGGGGAATCCTCTTGTATATGGATTATACCGTCCTGAGCGAAACCGGAAACCGAATGAAAGTACGCTTTGATTACGGACTCACGGAAACGATCGAGTACAATTTCGACTTGAGTACCGGCGAGGAAATTTCGTTGTCGGATCTCTTTCCGGCAGGCTTTGACTATCTTACGTACCTGAACGAGGAGATGGAGAAAGAGTCGAAATATGTATTCTGGTTCAGTGACTACGAGTACCAAAAAGGGAACGGGATGCAGGGAACCCATAGCGGCGGTGCCTATGATGAAACGCAGGAATATGACGGAGGGCACCTGCCGGAAATGATTACCGGCGATGAAATGTTCTGCTTGGGATCGTATAACGTGGAACTGAGGAACAGCCGCGGCGAATGGGAGGTGATCGACCTTCCGGCTGTGGTCGCCGATCGGGACCGTAATGGGGACATCTATCAGGAGCAACAGGGAGTTTATGTCGAAGGTGCGCTTGGGTATGTTCGTTTCTGCAGCTTAGATATGGACGGTCCGCTGGATACCGAAGAAATCGGACAGTTCCGCGTTCGTCCGAACGGTACCGACAAGGATACCCAAGTAATCGTGTACCGAGGGATCGATCGCCTGGATTTGGGATCGGAATACAACAGAGACTTCGGACAGGAGGTCAAAGAGAGTTTTACGGATGCGAAGATTCTGGAGTATGCGAAGCAGTGCATACCCATGTGGGTGGATCCGGGACTTTCGGATGCGGATTGTAAACTGTACATTACGGACGTCGAGGTCTATCCCAACGGGTATTATAATATCGAATGGCTCGTGTCTTACACGGAATTCCCGCCTTCGGAGGATGATTGGTGGAGTTATTATCCTTATCAGACGGAGAATTCCTGGATGAAGGATGGGATCATCATTACCAAGGAGGAACTGCTGGATGTCTCCTATGAGGAGCTTCTTGCTGAGCTGATTGCCGATCTTTCGACGGAATACAGTGGTACGACAATCAGTGAGGATGACGCGAGGACGGCTGCAAAAGCATTGATGCCGTATTTTGTGGAGATCGAGGATAATAGTATTGTGGAGCGGCAGGACTACTGGAGCTGGGATGATTATTTGTTCCTCTGGAAGGAAGGCAGTTATGTGCACAGCGGACCGCCGAACCATTACACTGTTGCAAAAGATCCGGTCCTCGAGGGTGTCCCGGAGGAATTCGAAGACCTGCTGCCGCAGATACTGCGGAGCTCTTTGAGTAATGAGGGGGATTGGCTGAAGCATTCGGACCCGTATATTTTGCTGAAACATCTGAAAATGTATAAGGGCTACCCGTTCCCGTAGGGAGCGGCTGCGGAAGCATTTTCCGAAAATGATAAAAATGTGTGGAGAAACGAGGTAAATCAACATGAAACGAAACAAGGTAATCGGAGTAATCCTTATGATTGCGATGGTGTGCGCACTGTGCGCATGCGGGAAAAATAAGCCGTCCAACGGCAGTGTGACACCGACGACACAGCCGACTGTGACGACCGAGCCGACGAAGGAACCGATTGCAACACCGACGGAAGCTGCGAAGGCAGCCGTGCTTCCCGGCGGAAAGACACTCACGGTTGACACACTGCCGAGAGTGGACGGTGCACTTGCACTTGAGCCTTTCTACGATGCGGTGTTCGCGGACCTTCTCGGAATGTCGGTGGACGACGCCAAGCTGTTTTTGCCGTGCAACAACACGCCGGGCGCATACAAGAATCTCACCGAAGGAAAATGCGACATGATCTTCTGCGCGCTTCCTTCCGACGAGCAGGTGGAGACGGCGAAGAAGGCCGGCGTGGAGTTTGAGTATCACACGATCTTAAGCGGAGGATTTGTCTTCTTCGTCAACAGGGACAACCCCGTGGACAGCATCACGCAGCAGCAGCTCAAGGACATCGTGAGCGGCAAGATCAAGAACTGGAAGGAAGTGGGCGGCGACGACGAGCCCATCGTCCTGTTCCAGAGAAACGAGGGTTCGGGAAGCCAGACCGGTCTGTACCGTTACGTGCTCCCGAAGGACCAGGTGATGGAGCCGATCTTAGAGCACAGAGTTGACGACATGGCGGGCGCCATCGACCGGGTTGTGGATTACGACAACGGCAAGGGTGCAATGTCCTTCTCGTACTACTATTACGTGGTCAACATGCATACGAGCGGCCAGATCAAGCTTCTGGGCATCGACGGCGTGATCCCGAGTGATGAGACGATCTCGAAGGGACAGTATCCTTTCCTGAATTTTTCGCAGATCGTGACGAGAAAAGACCTGCCGCAGGACAGCATCGTCCGCGACATCATCTCGTGGGTGCAGGGCGAAAACGGCGCGAGGATCGCGCGTGAGAACGGGTATGTTCCCTACGATGTGAAGTAGGTTTTTCGGAGGAAGAAGCGTGTTTCGAAAGATTTTTCCGGTATTTGCAGCATTGTGTATTCTTACGTTACTGGCGGCGTGCGGCAGAAAGGGGGAGGAAGCTCTCCCCGGGGAGCCCACACCGACGGTTACGCATGCTGCAAAGGTTCCGACGACCGAGCCGAGTCCCACGCCGACAACCGAGCCGAGTCCTACGCCGACGGTCAGTATAGAGGACATGCTCGCGAAAAGCGGAGAGCTGCGCGGGATCGTGTTTCCGGATCGGGAGGCCGCAAAGGTTGCGTCGGGTGCTCTCGTGAGCAACGCAGAGAAGGAGCGGATTGCCTACGGCGTGAGCTGGAGCAACCCGCTGACCGTCAGAGACGCCTTTAAGCCGGGAAATGCACGGTACCCCCGCCTCGAGGGAATGAAGATCGATGACGGGATGATCAAGGTGAACGCGCGGATCAGCGAGGTCGCCGACGCGATGCTCGAGGACTCGTATTATCCGGATTTCCGGGGGCTCGCAGAGGTTTTGCAGGAGTTCGGCAAACCCGGCGTGGAGATGGATTACAAGGTTACCCTCAACCGCGAGGGAGTATTTTCCGTCTGCCTTTACCGGACCTGGCGCTGGAAGGAGGAGGCGACATTTGATTTCCTCTCCCAGGCCGGCGACTATATGCGGGAGCGGTGGCCGGAGGATGACGACCGGTTTACCACGCACTACGAATACCTTGAGGCTGACGCGGACGGAAAGGCGCTGGTGCGGATGTTTTTCCAGGCCACGGAGACGGTGGGACTCACGTTCAATCTGTGTACCGGCGAGGAGATGCAGATGGCCGATCTGTTTGCGGAGGGGACGAACTATCTCTCCTACATCAACGGCGAGCTCGGCAAGATCTACCGGGACGATTATCTGTACGGACCGCTTCTTAAAAACGGTTTGGTGACGATCTCGGATGTGAACGGAGCGGAGAATTTTTACCTCGTCGACAACGGGGAAACCGTTGATGTTGCCATCACGGGCAAGCTTCACGGGGGCGACGCAAAGGTCGCGCTCACCGATGCCATCGGCATCGAGGCGCCCTGGCGGCTGTTCCAGGACGTCAGCAGCTATGTGTTCCGCCCGCTCGGAGCGCTGGTGACCACCGACTGGACCCACGAGACGGCGAAGCATCCGATCGTCGGCAGGCTCACGTTCCAGCCGGAAGGCGGCGAAACGGTTTCGGTGGCGGTTCGCTGGCCGAAGAAAAATGCTCTGTGGCTGCCGACTCTCGGCGCAGATCAGAGCAACCGCATTGACAAGTGGCTCACCGAATCGAAGCTGACGGAAATGGCCAAGCAGGTGGTTCGGACATGTCCGTCCGAGTACTTCCGGGACGGCAGGGAATTTAACCTGACCTTCGAGAGCGCCGCGTTGTTCCCGAACGGATACAGCAACTTCCGGTTCTACCTGGGAGACGTCGGCGACGAGTATGTGTGGAGAGCGATCGAGGTCTGGGTGAAGGACGGAAAATGCATCACAACGGAGGAGTTGTTCGACACTTCCTACGAGCAGATCCTCACGGAAATGTTCACAGGGCTTCACTACAGCCACGACCCGGCACGGGTCACGGCGGAGGAGGCAGCGGCCGCGGCGAAGATTTTGGTGCCGTATTTCCGGTTTGATTATACCGAAGATTTCTTCGGCGCGGTACAGCCGGATCAGCTTCACTGGGAGATGATCCGCTTCGAGGAGTATGAATACCGCTATGACGGAAGGGCATTTGCCGAGTCGGTTCCGACGACCGTGCGGGAGAACCTTCCGGAGGCGCTTCGGAACAACCTGATCTTTGAGACGTATGTGGTTACCGGCAATCTGGAAATGACGGACCCGCTCGTGCTCTGGAAGCATCTTCGGATGTACGAGGGCTGCAAGTTCGGAAAGTGATCCGGACGAGGTTTCAGAAAACAAAGGTAAAATATATTGACATTTTCCGACGGACAGGGTACAATGTTCCCATACCACCAAAGGGGGAAAATGCTATGTGGACACCGGGAGAGGACCGCAGCGCGGAAGTGTATGACGATCTGAGCGACCTGGAGGTCGTGGAGGTCAAGGTTTCGGAGGCAAAACTGGCGGAGATCCGCGAGGCCGATTCCACGAAGGGAAAGGTCCTTGGGTTTCTCAACGATAAGGCGGACTGCAACAAGACCGCGTACGTGGCGTTTGCGCTGATCATTGCAAATGTGATCGCGTATATTTTCCAGGGCGTGATCGGGAGCGAGAAAGTGATCGAGGCAGGCTCGTCCTCGTGGCCGAAGGTTGTAGGCGGGTTGCAGCTGCACCGGTTGCTCACGTGCCTGTTCCTGCACGAGAATCTCTCGCACCTGTTAGGGAACATGCTGATCCTGGGAATCTGTGCGGTGTGGCTGGAGCAGCGGATCTCGCGGCTTCGACTTCTCGGAGTGTATTTTATCGGCGGATTGATCGCGTCCGTGTCGTCGGTGGTGTTCAACCATATCCTGCCCATGCGGATCACGTTCTGGTCCTGGGGATACGGAACGTATACCATCGAGCTGTACGACGTGCAGTCCATCGGCGCGTCCGGTGCCATCGCGGCGCTTTTGAGCGCACTGCTTTTGTACATGCTGTTTCTGTCCGGTCCGATGGACGGCTACAGCGAGGCGGCAACAAGCAAGCGCGGGTCCATCGGACTCTTCGGTGCGTACCTTCTGTTCTGTGCGCTCCGCGGAATCTTTACCAAGAGTGCATTTGTCGACACGGCGGCGCATCTCGGCGGTTTCGTTGCGGGTATCCTGATCATGCTGGTCTATGCGTGGAGGGAGTACAGCAAACCGAAGTGGCTGCAGGAATGACGTAAGACAAAAGTTAAGCCCGGGGCGGGTTGCCCCGGGCTTTTTGTTTGCGAAAGGTTATCCCATCTGGATGCAGACTTCCCAGCCGTCGTCTTTTTTGCGGCTTAAGACAAATTCCGCATAGTTGTTAAGA
The DNA here is from genome assembly GCA_902783725.1 of uncultured Lachnospiraceae bacterium. Classification (GTDB taxonomy): domain Bacteria; phylum Bacillota; class Clostridia; order Lachnospirales; family Lachnospiraceae; genus ISDg. Next base: position 10,769 of record CACZRV010000027.1, read on the forward strand.
AGTGCCAGATTGAGCTCATCCAGGTACGGTTCCTCCAGCGGATCGGAGTCGATCCCGCGGAAGCCGATCATCAGGGTGTGGCGGCTGCTGGTCTCGCTGCAGAGAAGGCGAAGCGAAGCGCTCGCAGCGGGCACGTCGGGGTGTTTCAACACCGGATACAGCAACTCATCGCATAGCACAGGCAGGAGTTTCTCCTGCTTTTTTTCGTACTCATAGCGGCGAAGGAAGGCGCGAAGCTCGCTGGCAAGCGCATAGAGGTCCAGCGTCTCGGGTGAGAGCTCCTGCTCGAACATGCGGGAGCGGTATAAAAAGCGCTGGGTCTGCAGCTTCGCCGGATGGTCGAAGAGCTGCTCCGGCGGCCCCTCCTCGCAGATGCCCTTGTCCGCGAGAAATACCACGCGGGAGGCGATCCTTCTTGCGAACTGCAGGTCGTGGGTCACGATCACGCCGGTGATACCGTCCTCCGACAGGGAGCGGATGACGGACTCCACCTCGTCCACCATGGTTGGGTCGAGAGCGCTGGTCGGTTCGTCGAAGAGGATGATCTCGGGGTGCATCGCCAGAGTCCGGGCGATGGCCACACGCTGCTTCTGTCCGCCGGAGAGGTCTGCGGGGTTAGCGTTCTCGCGGCCGGCCATGCCGACCCGGGCAAGCAACTGCTTTGCCTCTGCCACCGCGTCCTCGCGGCTTACGCCCGCCACCTTCATGGGAGCGAGAATGATGTTCTCAAGCACACTCAGGTGCGAGAAGAGATTAAAATGCTGATAGACCATGCCCATTTTCCGACGAATCGCGTTGATGTCGGTGCCGGGAGAGAGGATGCCCACGCCGTCGATCATGATCTCGCCGGAGTCGGGCTCCACGAGGCGGTTGATGCAGCGAAGGAGCGTGCTCTTGCCGCCGCCGCTGCCGCCGATGATGACGACGGTCTCGCCTTTTTGAATGTCGAGGTTTATGTTCTCCCAGACGGTGTTTTTGTCAAATCGTTTCGTGAGATTGCGGATGCTGATCATGCGACTTCACCTCCCTTGCGGTTCGGCGCGGCGATGCGCCGGATGAGGCGCTTGACGGCAAAGCCGATGACGAAGTACACGATCGCGATCGTGAAGAGGCCGATAAATGCATCCATGGTGCGGCTGGAGACGATCTCCGAGGCGCGGGTTAAGTCGACTACCGCCAGGTAGCCGACGATGGAGGTCTCCTCCAGGGTGTCCACGAACTGGCTTTGGTAGAGCGGAAGCGCGGCCTGCATGGTCTGGGGCAGGACGACATAGCGAAAGGCCTGCCACCGCGTCATGCCGAGGGTTCTCGCGGCCTCCGCCTCCCCCGCGGCGATGGTGTCCAGCGCGGAATCAAAGATTTCCGCAAGGTAGGTTGCGGCCTTCAAGGTGAGGCCCAGGATGACGATGCAAAGCACCGGCAGCGAGCTTCTTCCGAAGACGACGTACACCAGGATCATCAGAAGCACCATGGTGGGAAGCTCCATGAAAAATGTCCGGACCACGCCCGCAACCCTGCGGACCGCGGGGCGCTTTGCGCGGAGCGCGGCACACAGCGCGATGCCCAGGGCCGTGCCCAGAAGGAAACTTGCGAACGTCAGCAAAAGGGTGGTCCCGAGACCGCTTAAGAAGAAGCGGTAGTGGTCATCCTTTACGAAGGTCAGGTACAGTTTGTGAAGAAGTGCCTTCATGGGCGGTCCTCCGTGTCAGTCTTCAATCAGTTCGATGTTGTCCTGCGTCTTCTCGATGAAGTAGAGCGGAACCTCGTAGAGGGAGTCGCTCTTGCACAGGTAGGAGCTCAGGGAATCAGCGTCGCGAAGATCGCTCAAAAAACCTGCGGCGATATCGTAGTTGCCGCCCTGGAGCCCGTAGATCATATCGTCGTAGCCGGAGATGATGAACTCCAGCCGGTAGTTTTTCTCGTTTGCAAAGAGCTTGAGCGCCTCCAGGTCGTACCCGGAGGGCGTGTGCCCGTCGGCCTCGGCGAAGGAGCGGGGAAAACCTGCGGCATCCACGGCGACGCGCAAAATCCTGCCGGTCCCCGTGAGCTCGATGTCCGGCCCGTTGTAGTGCTCGCCGTCGAAGGCGTTAAGGCGGTCTTCAAAGTCGCGGAACGCCTCGGACTGCCGGTACCTTGACAGAAAGTCGTTAAATTCATCCCGCAGCTCCGACACTTCGCTTCGAAAATACACGGTGTACCCCGACGTCGCAAAGGCGGGCGTCACCACCCGAAGCCCCTTGTGGGAGGCAGCGGTGAATTTCCAGAGAAGCTCGTCGAGAGCCATGGCATCCACCTTGTCGTATTGAAGCGCAAGCAAAATGTTGGCGAGTTCATCGTACCGGACCAGGGAGAGGTCCTTCCGGCCCGTCAGGGCATAGTCCGTGTCACAGGCGATGCCCACGCCTACGCGGCGGCCGTCGAGATCCGTGATGTCCGAAATGGGGTCGGTCCGCCGGGCAGCGCTGCAGCCGCCGAAGACGGCCGGCAGCAGAAAGACAAGCGCTGCAAAAAGGCATTTGATTGTGCGTCTTCGTCGTCTCATACACATCTCACTTCGAAAAATTCTTTCGTATCGTCAAAACGTTCTCGTCGTTCTCTCTTTGATAAGCAACATCGTCCATGCTCTTTTTGACCATGAAGATCCCGAGGCCTCCGATTTCGCGCTCCTCTGCGGGGAGCGTCACGTCCGGGTCGGGCTTTTCCAGCGGGTTGAAGGGGATGCCGCGGTCGCGGAACTCGATCACCGCAGAGTCGCCTTCCCCGCGGACGCGGATGGTGACTTCGCCGGGCTCGCCTTCGTAGGCGTAGTTTGCAATGTTTGCAAAGATTTCCTCCGATGCGACGTCAATCTGCGCCGCCGCTTCTTTCGGGCATCCGAGGCCTTCGAGAGCCCGGTTTATAAAGCCGGTCACGGCGGGAAGTTCATCCGTTTTCGCCGTCACGGTGAGCGTATTGTTTCCTGCGTAGTACAGGCAGAGCATCGTGATGTCATCAAATTGCGGAGCGTCACCGGTAAAGGCATCCAGCGCCTCCTTCACGGTGCCGCAGACGGCGCGGACAGCGGCCTCGCCGGAGCCGAAGCGCTTCGAGAGAGCCTCGCGCAGGCGGTCGTTTCCGAACAGCTCCTCCGCTGCATTTGCTGCCTCCGTCACACCGTCGGTGTAGAGGAAGAGCAGGTCGCCGGGCCGAAGCTTAAGGGTCTGTTCGCGGTACGGAACGCCCTCCATTGCGGCGAGGGTCAGATTTGCCTTCTGCGGCACGAAGGACGCGGCGCCGTCGCGAATCAATACCGGCGGATTGTGGCCGGCGTTGACGAAGCGCACCAGTCCCGTGTCAGTCTCCAGAAAGCCCATCCATGCGGTGACGAACATCTCGGCGTCGTTGCCTTCGCACAGCTTTGCGTTTGCATTTTCCGCGATCTCCGCGGGGGAGTCGCCGCGTTCCGCGTAGTCGCGAAGCACGGTCTTGCCGGTCATCATGAACATTGCGGCGGGGATTCCCTTGCCGGAAACGTCCGCAACCAGGAAAGCCAGCCGGTTCTCGTCCAGAAGGTAGAAGTCATAGAAGTCGCCGCCCACCTCCTTCGCGGCGTCCATGGTCGCGTAGAGGCTTACATCGGTGCGGTCGGGGTAGGGCGGGAAGACGGAGGGCAGCGCGGACTGCTGGATGCTCTTCGCAAGAGCCAACTCGCGGTCGATGCGCGCCGCGGCCGCCGAAATGTATTGCTTCAAGGTGCCGACGGTTGCGTTGATGTCGTCGGAGAGCTCGGCGAACTCCGTGTTGGAGCGCACGTCCACCTTCTCCTCGAGGTCGCCGTCGGTGATCTTCGAAAGCGACGTGTTGACGCGGTTTAAGTTGTTGACAACCAGCTTGCGCACCAGAAGGAAGATTACGCCGAACAGGGTCAGGAAGACCAGAACCTCCAGAATGGCGGTGAGGCCCACGGAAGTGTCGCGCTGGAGGAGGATCTCATTTTCCGGGAGGACGGCGACGATGTAGTAACCCTCGGAAAATACATACATGCAGGAGCTTTCCTTGCCGTAGACCGTCGCGGTGAACACATCGCTCTCGGGCATGGTGTCGCGGTCGATCCAGATGCCGGTCACCACCAGATTGGCGCCCTCGTTTTCATGGCGGTCGCTGACGATGTTCCAGTTCTCATCCGCGATGATGATGCAGCCGTTCTCACCCACGTGGCGGTTCCTTGTGACGCCCACGATCTGATGGTCGATGTCGCGCTGGAAGCGCTCCGCATCGTACGCGACCTCGACAAATCCGCCCCCCGCAAGGCACACACCTGCGTATTTGCGAAGAAGCGACGGGTCGTAGGACGTGGGCTGGTAGCTCTGCACGTGCTCCCGCTCGGTGCCGTCCAGAAGACCGAGGAATTCGGCGGACTGCTTTCCGGAGCGCATGTCATAGTTTAAGAAGTCCGGGTGGGTGGTGGAGGTGATGATACCGCTCGGATCGATGATGTTGATCTCCGCCACGTCGTGGTGCGCCATCAGCGTGAGAAGCCCCGCCTCATCGATCGGGGCGCCGGCGTCGATCTCTGCGGCGATGTCACGGGTCAGCGCTAAAAGGTTGGCGTCCGAGGCGTCGATGACGTCCTGCCGCACGTCCGCAATGTTGAGGCGCAGCAGGTGGTGTGCGCTCTTTTCGGAGAGGCGCGTCTGAAGGGTCCACGAAAAAACCATGGACACGGCAAATGCCACCCCCACGATCAGCAACAGCCATTTTAAGAATGTGCCGGATATGGTCTTTTTCGTCTGCATGGTCGGCTCCTTGCGGAATGTGATGCTTCGCCCGAAATACGGCGAGGCGGTTACTCGATGGTCAGAATGCTCGAAAAGCCCGTGATCTCAAAGATTTCCATGATCTCGGGGCGGACGTTGCGAAGGACCATCGTGCCCTTTTTGTTCATCGCCTTCTGGGCGGAGAGAAGGACGCGAAGGCCTGCGGAGGAGATGTAGGTAAGGTTTGCCAGGTCAAAGACCAGGTCGGTGACGGCGTTCATATCCGCGCGCAGCTCGCTCTCGAACTGCGGGGAGGTGATGGTATCGAGACGTCCCTCCGGCGCGACGGTCAGAGAGGTGCCCGCAAGGGTCTTTTGTATCGTCATGGTGTGCTCCTTTCCATGGGGATTGCGAAGCAGGATTTTCAAAAAAGGCTGTCGCCACAGCGAATTCGTAAAACGCAGATGGGACAGCCCTTATGGTTACGTTAGTCGGTTGTTACGGCGTCAGTCTCGACGGTCCGCGGAAGAGGAACATCGCTTCCTTGATCGGAAGACCGAGAAGAAGCATCGTGAGGCGGTCAACGCCGATGCCGAAACCGCCGTGGGGCGGGCAGCCGTACTTGAAGAACTCAAGGTAGAACGCGACGTCCTTGCCCAGGCCCTTCTCCTCTGCCTGCTTCTTCAGCACTTCGTAGCGGTGCTCGCGCTGTGCGCCGGTGGTGATCTCCACGCCGCGCCAGATGAGGTCGTAACCCTGCGGAACGCCCTTGTCATCGCGCATGTGGTAGAAGGCACGCTTCTCGGCGCTGTAGTCGGTGATGAACAAAAATTCGTGGTTATAATGCTTCTTGACCCAGTCGTAGCTGAGGTGCTCGGCCTCGGTGGTGAGGTCGCCCTTCTCCTCCTCGGGAACGGTGTAGCCATACTCCTTCTCAAGGGCGTCGTAGAGGTCGGCGAGCTTCACTCTCGGGAACGGCGTGGTCGGAACGATGATCTCCGCATCGAAGTCTTCCGTGGAGAAGGTCTCCTTGATCTTGTCGCCGTACTGCTCCTTCACCTTGCGAAGGGCGTTCGTGAGGAGCTCCTCCTCAAACTTCATGACATCCTCGAAGGAGTCGATGTAGCTGAACTCGATATCGAAGCAGGTGAACTCGGTGGCGTGCTTGCTCGTAAAGGACTTCTCGGCGCGGAACACGGGGCCTACTTCAAAGTAGCGCTCGAAGCCGCTGGCCATTGCCATCTGCTTGTAGAACTGCGGGCTTTGTGCCAGGTAGGCGTTCGGCAGGTTGTAACTCGGAAAATAATCCAGACGGAATACGTCGGCTCCCGACTCGGATGCGGCGCCGATGAGCTTCGGGGTGTGAACCTCGATGAAATCGCGGTCCAGAGCGAAGTCGCGAAGAGCGCGCACCAAAGCGGTCTGTGCCTTGAACATCAGCTGGTTGGCGTCCGTGCGGAGGTCGATCCAGCGGTAGTCGATGCGCTGGTCGATGGAGGATTTCTCAACCGCAGCCTTCTTCTTCGTCGCGGGGATGTACTCTCTTGCGATGGGCAGCGGTGCCGCCACGGAATCCACGGTGATGGACGTGGGGATGATCTCGATGCCGTTCAATTTGACAAATTCACTCAGCTTGACAATGCCGGTCACGGAGACGACGGTGTCCTGCGTGATCTGCGCAAGAGTGTCCGCCCACTCGGGGTGAAGCTCCTTCTCAATCGTTACCTGAACCTTGCCGGTGATGTCCTTCATGACGAGGAAGGCCATGGATTTGCCGTCGCGGAAGTTCTCCGTAAAGCCTCTTACGAGCACTTCCTGCTCGGCCTTTGAAGCCACGTCGCGGATGTATGTTCTTTCCATATCGATACTCCTTTTCGATCGTTCTTTTCGTTTGTCCGGTTTCCTGTGCGCAGGTGTGTATTTGCGCGCACAAACACTTGTCCATCATTGTATACCAACGGCGCGGTTTCGTCAATGATTGCAATTGCATTGGAAGGCATTTTTCGATATAATCGAAAAGGAGAGCGCGCCCGCAAAAGGGCGCGGCAGGCAGACGCGGCGCGGTCCGGGGGACCGCGGCGGGAGAAAGGAGCGGACGATGGCGGATGCACGTGCATGCCGGAGGCGTTTCTTCGCACGGACGGCGTTGGTTTTACTGACGGCGGCGGTGCTTGTTCTTTGGTGCGCTCACACGGCCCGGGCGGAGGCCGATTCCGCATATTATTTTGACGGGGAAGGCACGTATTATTTCATAAACGAGCAGAGCGGCATCAGTCTTGCCTGCAGCAGCGGCTCCGACACGGTCACGGCGGTGTCGGGGCGCCTGAGCGACAAAACAGCGTGCACGCGTTTCTTTGTCCGCTCATGCGGGGCGGGCCTTTATGTGATCCTGCCGGACATCGGCGCGGAGCGGTACATAAGCGTCTACGACTACGGCAACAGCCTGCGGCTGATCAAACCCTTTGGGGCGATTCCCGCGGAGGCCAAATGGCGCATCATCCCGGAGGAGGGCGGAATCCGGTTCGTAAACGCCCTGACGGGCGAGTATCTCGCGGCATTCGGTCTCTCCGTGAAGGCGAAGACGGCATCGGACATCTCCGAGTCGGACACCGGGGAGTCGGCGCTGTGGATCGCCGTGAAGACGGTTGTCTACGGGACCGGCGAGGGTGCGGCGGTCCGGGAACTCAGTGTGGCGGAGCGCTCCGTGGAGCGGCAGATGACGAAGTCGGCGAAGACGCCTCTGTGCGAGATGTTCGGCTTTTCCTGGGGACCGCTTACGCGGGCGGAGGATTTTGCGATTACTGTCGATAAGCCGGAGGTGCTTGCCGTCGACAACAGCGGCACGGTTTTTGTGCGGGCGACGGGGGACGGGACGGTGACCGCACGGCACCGCATCACCGGTCAGGTTCTGACGGCGCACATCACGGTGTGCAACACGGGTATCATTCTCGTTCCGGGCTACATGGGCTCGGAGCTTGTGAATAAAAAGGGAGAGAAGATCTGGAGCGAGTCGCTTCTTGCGGAACTGACGGACAGCCTGTCGCTATCCGCGCTGTCCCGGTTTAACTCGCTGTCGTCGCCCTCCTCGGGCGACGGGATCAGCGCGGTGAACAATTTCTTCGGCGCTCTCGACATGTACAGGGATCTGTACCGGACGCTTCTGCGGACCTTCGGCACGGACGCGGCTGTGGAATTTTACGCCTACGACTGGCGCCGCTCCTCCGAGGACAGCGGCAAGGCCCTGGCGCGCTACATCCGCAATCAGGGGTACGACCAGGTCATCCTCGTCGGACACAGCTTCGGCGGCCTTGTGTGCGCACAGGCGCTGGCCGCGGATGAAACGCTTGCGGAGCGGGTCGTTTTGGCATGCATGGTCAGCGTGCCCGTGAACGGTTCGGCGTCCATCGCCGAGGCTTGGGCCAACGACCGCTTCGGCAACGTGCTGGGGCTCGGGTCCTTCAGCTCGACGGAAAATGCAGTCATCCGGCGCATCGTTGGCACCCTGCCTTCCCTCTATGAGCTGCTGCCCTCCGCGTACGGCGTCGAGACGCTGCACACGGTGGAGGGATGCACCTCCTACGAGTCGTTCCTCTCGGCCTGCAAGGACGCCTGCGGCTCCTTTGACCTCTCTCTTGCCCGTTCCGCGGGAAAGGCAATGAAGAAGATTTACAAAGACGGCGTGTGCGTTCTGGACACCGTGCCCGTGGTATGGTACGGCGGCAGCGGCAAGGAGACCGCGGAGGCGGCGAAGATCTCCGGCGGAAAGCTTGCATTTTCCTTCGGAAACGAGGGTGACGGCGTGGTCTCCCTTGCGGAGTCGGTGGCCGGCACCGCGGCAAAAAAAGAAGATGCCACGGCGGTAAACGCATGGCATCTCTGGATTGCGGATGATGCGGGGATCATCACGGACATCACGGCGCGCATCCGGCGCTGCCTGTCCGGGGAATGAGGCTCGGGGAGAGTCATCGCTTCTCCCAGTACTCGTAGGGGATCATGTGGCCGAGCTTGCAGATGGTCTTGGCCTGGCTGTGATAAATGTCGATGAGCGACTGCTTCTTTGTGAGGGTTTCGGCATCCATCGGCGCCAGATCCGCGGGGATCTCGCCGTTTACATAGTACCGGCCGAAGAAATACAGCTCGCTTTTGCAGCCGAGCGCGTCGTACGCCTCGACAGTCAGGCGGTGGGTCGCCCTGTGGTGCTGATGACCGTACTCGCCGTCGGCGTTGTGGGTGACCACCTGATTCCAGTCTTTATAGGAGAGAATGGTCTTGATGTCCTCCCGGATGTCGTCCTCCCAGTAGCTCCAGTCGCTCCTGCGGCGGGCAATCTTGTCGGGGTAACCGAGGATCAGTCCCCGGTTTCCGAGGGCGGCCGTCATCTCGGAAAATTCCGCCGAGCGGACCTTGTTGTCCTTGTTGGTGAGCACGACGACGAACCAGTCGCCGGAGAGAAGATGGGCGCCGCCCCAGAGGTAGTCATCGTCGGGATGCGCCACGATCATCAGATTGCTGCAGTGCTCGAGACCGATCTCGTCGAGCTGTTCCTTTGTAACCTTCGGAAGCCGGAGGTAGTGCTTGTTGCACACATAGACCAGTGCGAAAAATGCAGCGATCGCCGCGAGGATCACGAGGATTGCGATGCGAACCGCACGAGGCAGTTTTGCAAGTATTTTACGTAACATAATTCCTTCCCGCCGCCGGGCCACACTCCCGCGGCATTGCACATAAGACCGTTCGCTGACGCGGCGGGTCTCGTATTTTCCCGCCCTTCAGTATATCACGGACGGGACGGTTTGTCTGCAGAAACGGACATTTTTCGAAAAATCTACACTTTACGGGGGAGAGATCATGGAGGAGATCCGAGATCAAAGCCGGGGGAGCATTTGGTTTCCCGCGGCGGTCACAGCGGTTTTGCTGATTGCGATCACATGCCTTATGGGGACGAAGTACCGCTACGGCTCCGCGGTGGACTGGGCGAGTCAGCACAGCGTATTGCCGGATGTGTTCCGGCAGCATTTTTATCAGACGGGCGAGCTGATGCCCGATTTTCTGCCGGAGATCGGCGCGGGGCAGAATGCCTTCAATTTCGCGTATTACGGGATGATGAATCCGGTCATTCTGCCGAGCTACCTTCTGCCGTGGGTGTCCATGGTGACCTACGTGGAGGTGGTCTCCGTTCTTCTGCTGCTGGCGTCGGTGTGGCTGTTCTACGCCTGGCTTCGCTTCCTTAAGAGGCACGAGAGCGAGCTGGGGACGGGCCTTTCGGACGCGGCGATCCGGTTTGCCACCGTATTGTTCGCCTTTGCGACGCCTCTTTTGTATCACTCCCACAAGCAGGTGGTGTACGTGGCGTACATCCCTTTTCTTCTGCTGGCACTTATCGGGGTTGACCGGTATTTCTTAAAGCGCCGCGGCGGTCTGCTGGCGTGCATGGTCGCGCTTTTGTTCCTCACAAGCTATCTTCATGCGGTGCCTTCGACGGTGGTGATCACGATCTACGGGGTTTACCGTTGGTGGACGTTGCGGATCCGGAAGAATGAGTCGACGGTTCCCGTCCGCCGGTTTGTCCCGGCTGCGATCCGTTTTGCGCTTCATATCTGCGCGGGAATCGCGGCGGCCGGTGCTCTTTTAGTGCCGACATTTGTGGCGGTATCCCAGGGGCGCTCGCAGGCACTCGGGGAAGAGGAGAGCCTGATCTCGCTGCTTCTTCCGGAGTTTCCCATGCACGAGGCGCTCTACGCCGGCTACGGCCTCGGCATGACGGCGATCGTTTTGTTTGCTGCGCTGTCTTTGTTGTTCCGAAGCGTGAAGGAGGAGAAACCCCGCCGGGCCCGTGCCAAGGCGCCGGAGGATTCCATTACCATTCCGGAGGGCGACTTCGAGGAGGAGTCGGTGGAGTCCGCGGAGGAGTCGGAAACTGCGGAGGAGACGCCTGCGGAGAAATTGCCGCCCGCGGTCACGGCGCCGGAGCGCTTCCTGGCGGGAAGCCTTCTGCTCGTGTGCGTATGGCCTTTTGCGAGATATCTTTTGAACGGCTTTTTATACTCCCGGGAGAAGGCGCTGATTCCCTTTGTGCCGCTGGCGGCGCTGCTGATCGCCGTGTGGTATACCAAGGAGTTTCGCGGGAAGAAGGATGAGAAGCTTAACTGGCTCGGGCGCAGCTTCCCGGCAAAGGAGACCGGCTACATCTTAGGGTTTACCCTCGTTACCGCTGTTGCGTGGGCATTTTTCTCGGGATATTACGAGGAGACGTTTTTGTTTGCGGCGGACTGGATCCTGCTTCCGATGCTGATCGTTTTGGCGCACCGGAAAAATCCGCGGGTTCTGACGATCACCACCGCGGTGATCGCGCTGACGGCCACGGTATACTATTCCGCCGGGGATGCGCTCCTCACGAGGGAGGAGGCATCGAAGCTTCACTCGGAGACCAAGGCAGAGCTGTTCGCACAGGCCTACGACGCGGACGGTGAGATCGCGCGGACCTACCGGAGCAACGACCTGAGCGCGTCGAAGCTTGCGGCAAATGCGGTCTACGACAGCCGCTTCCGCACAACCGGTTTTTACTCCTCGGTGTACAACCGGGATTACCTCTCGATGGTGTATGACCAGCTGAAGCTGGCCAACCCGGCGGTGAACGATATCTCCTTCTCACCCCAGAGCGACTGGACGTTCCAGACCCTCATGGGTGTTCGATACATTCTGACGGACCGGGAGGAAATTGACATCTGGAATGACCTGAAGGTCGAACTGTCCTCGGGCTATGTGCCGGTGGCTGCAAAGGACGGCTTCACGGTGGCCAGGAGCGAGGATGCGTATGCCATGGCGTTTCTGCCCGACGCGAAGATGAGCTTTTCGCAGTATCTTTCCCTGACGCCGGCGCAGAGGCGGATCGCGCTGCTGCGGTATGCGGTTGTCTCGGAGGAACTGCCGGAGGTTTCTCTGGCCGACGACGGTGTCGAGCCCGAGTTGATGAAATCGGACCTTCGCTTCGATGTGTCGCAGATCACATCGGATCCGCTGTTAAATCCGCTTCGAAGCGGCAGGACCTGGCTGGTCTACCTCGGCGAGGACATGAAGGATTATCTGTGGTTTGTCGAGACGAAGGTTCCCGTGATGCGGAAGACCCGTACGACAGCCATTGTGCAGGACATCGGAAACGCGCTCTCGGGCACGGAAAATGCGCGCCCGAACGGCAACTACGAATTCCTCTTTGCGGTTACTTCGGCAAATGATGCCTTCCTTCGGGTCGAGCTGCCGGAACAGGGGGAGGTGTGGTACGAGCCGTTCGCCATCTCCCGTGTGCCGATGGAGTCGCTGCGGGCGCTCCGAAAGCATGTGACGATGGCGACGGACATCCGCGTGGACGCCGACGGAACCCTCTCGGGGCGGATCGCCGCGACGGAGGCCGGAACCATGATCATCACGTACCCGTGGGCGGACGGCTTTACGGTTACGGTGGACGGACAGAGGATTACGCCGTATCCTGCGGACGACGGGCTGATCGGCTGCGATATTCCCGCGGGAGAGCACAGCTTCTGCGTGACTTTCCGGGCAACGGGACATCGCTTCGGCAACATCGTAAGCATCCTCGGACTGCTGGCGCTGGCCGGGATCATCCTTGTGCCGGTGATCCGGAGCCGGAGGGAGATTCCCGCGGAGTGAGGCGGATACAACAAAAAAGAGATAACAACGAAACAGCCGCACGGTCCTCCGTGCGGCTGTTTCTTGAAAGGAAAAGTTTTATGAAAGTTAGGTACTGTTCTTACTCAACTTCGATCGGTGCGCCGACAGCGTTCTTAGCAACGCTTGCAACGCCGTTCTCGCAGCTGGACTTCTTCTTGTAGCCCTCGCTGACAGCAACGATCTGGCCGTTCGTAGCCTTCAGGCGGAAACGGAACTCGCCGCTCTTGTCGGTGTAGATCTCGAACTTCGGATTCTTAACAACGGCATACCCTTCAACCGTCTGATCCTCGATCCCGGCAACGGGAGCGTTCTTGACCACGCTTGCAATACCCTTCTTGCAGTTGGTCAGTGTCGTGTAAACCTCACTTGTGGCGATAACCTCACCGTTCGTTGCCTTCAGGTCGAACTTAACGCCCGTTTTTGTCTTCTTGATAACAAACTTTCCCATGGGTGATACCTCCTTTGATTTCGAAAGAGACCGCCGTCTCCTTCGTATGAATATTCACAGGTTCATTGTACCATCGACGGGTTATATTTTCAAGACAAAATCACGGGGAAGGGGAAATCGTTGAAAAAAGCCTCCGGACGCGGTATACTTTAGAAAGCGGCGGCAGAAACCGTCGCTTCCTTCGGTGAATATTTTTGGCAAAGGAACATGGGAAATCATGAGTGTATGTGGGAAAAACCGATTCGGCGGAAAATGCGGGCGCTGTCTCATTTGCCTGCTTCTTCTGCTGCTCGCCGCGGTGTTTGCGGCGGGATGCAAGAAGAACCCGAACGATAAGCCGGGTGTATTTTACATGACAAGAACGTCTTCGGGCGTTGATTTTCGAAGAGGCGACGACGTGTTCGCAGAGCTGGTGATCGGGGACGTCGAGCCCGTCGTTTCGGGGGAACTGAGCGGCGAGGTGCGCTTGACGGTGGGCGGAACCACGTGGTTTCGGTTCTGGCAGGAGGACGACAAGGGTACGACCCGCGTGTATCTGACGACGCCTCAGGGCACGAGCATGGTGAATTCGTGGCCGGCGGACGGCACGAAGCGCTCGCGCCTGACGGTCACGGGACTCACGGAGTGCGACGAGGAAGGGCACCTGAAGAACGGCTTCAGCGTCTGGCTTGACCAGCCGCAGTCGGACAGCACCGTGAGCAATGTTTTGTTCAGCGTGAACAGCGAGGGTACGCTGTCGCTGAACATCTACTCCGACACGCTCTCCGAGGGAGAGATCAACCGGACGATCCAGAATTACACATATACCCTGCAGGATAAAAACTGGGATACGGACCACTGCGCGGAGGTGGTCAGCCGCCGGGTTGCGCCCAATGCGGAGGTGAACAACCCGCGCTACGGAACCTACTCCGTGGGCGTTTCGCGAAATGACGGCGAGGCTCAGGAGCAGATGCTGTACTCCCGCGTCGGCCTGGAGGACGAGGGCGTGCGCTACCGCGTGACCTGTGAGTCCGACGGCGTGCGGAAGGCGTATCTGCAGGTGACGGAGGATACCTACGGCAGGATCAGTGTGGATGCGTCGGAGTTTGCGGACGGTGCGCCGTTTACGCTTCTTGCGGACGGTACCGTGAAGGCGAATGACGGCAAGAATCTCCTTTCAGGAATGAACTCTCCGGTTGTGTTCCGCTATGACGGGACGCGGGAGAAGCCCGAGAGCGACAGAACGATTTTTGTTTCATCGGCAGGGAGTTTTCTGACGGAGCTGGTCAGTATTGACGAGGTGTACCACGGAAGCGCCGACGGTGCGCTTCTGCTTCGCGATCCCGCATACCGCAAGTATGCCATCGTGCGCTTTTCCGATCTCGGAAGCGGTACGGAGGTGGATATCCCCGTGGTTGCCGGCGACTGGCTTCCGGCGGAGTCAAACGGAGCCGCGGTTGCAGCTTCCGCAGTGCGTCTTGTGCTGCGCCCGACGGGAAGCGAAGGCTGGGAGCTGTATGCATTTTCCGCGGATCCCTCGAATCCTTCGTACGTCGAGGGCGAGGTGACGGTTGACGATTACAAAAAAGGCACGAAGCTGGGGGAGATCACCCTCGGCATGACCGTGGATGACGCCGGCATTCACCGCTACACGGGCGACGCGGAGATCGCGCTTGCGGACGGGAAGCATTTTGCGCTGCGCCACAAGGTCTCGGGCGGCAAATGCACCGTGACCGCGGAGTACGAGGGCAGCACCCTGACGGTGGCGGAGTTCGACGTCGTATCGGAGCCGGAGGGTGAGTCCGGCGACGCGGCGGGCGACGCTGCGGGCGACGCGAAGGAGGATTCCGCGAAGGAAGATTCCGGGAAAGAAGATTCTAAGAAAGAGGATTCCAAGGAAGGCGATACCGGAGAGGATGACTCTTCGGAAAATGACACCGCGGCGGACACGGCGCTCTCGGGCTCCCGCTACGTGGAGCTTCCGGACTACTCCAGCGCGGAGATCGTGCGCAAGCTGTTCTTCTCCACGTCGGCGCAGGACGGCAGCGTTTTCGCGATGTTTATGGTCACCAACGACGGCGAACTTCTGGTCCGCCTGGCGAAGGACGGCAAATGGAACGAGGATTCGGCGATTTATGAGTGCGGCTACCGCTTCCGCCTGACTGCGGACGGCATCGCCGTCGATGTGACCACGGCGACGGCGGAGAAATCGCGCACCGCAAGTCACTCCGGCGTCAGCTCGGAGACCGTGCTTTCCTCCGGAGCGATCGTTGTCACAAAGAGCGGAGACATGGAGCTTTCCGGCGGGGAGAAGGAGTATTCGCTGACCGCCTACGGCGACGCCGCAACGAAGGCCGACGGGAAGCCGGAGGTTTCGATAAAGACGAAGTATACCTCGAAGGGCTTTGCCTCCGAGGAGTTTACGATAATGGATGAAGCGGGCGTTTCCGCCCTTTCCGTGAAGCTCTCCGGCGGCGAACTGTTGCTGGACGGCATGGGCATCGATGAGATTATGGTGACGAACCCCGATCCCGGCCGGGTCGAGTCCGCGATCGATGAGTTCGCGCCCGGCGTGGCGTGGCGGACGGTGGAGACGGAGCATTTTTCGTGCAGCGTATACATCTGTTTTCAGGCGCGCAAGGCGGAGACCACGCTGGACGGCACGATCGTGACGCCGGCGAAGACGCGCCGGGTTGCCTGGATCACCGTGACGGACCGCGAGAGCGGAAACCGCTGGTGCTTGCCCGTCGGCCAGGGTGCATGGCACGATTCGGCGGATGACCTGTAAGTTTATTGCAGAAACAGCGGCCTTTGCGGGCCGGAGGAGATGAGACGATGCGATGCGTGATCCTGATGAACGATATCGGCGATGAGCCCGGCATGCAGTGCGTGCACGGGCTTTCCGTGTATGCGGAGACGGCGAATCACCGCCTTTTGGTGGACGCCGGGCAGGATGCCCGGACATGGGAAAATGCAGCCGCCCTGGGCATCGACCCGGCTGCGGTTGACACGCTGATCGTAAGCCACGGGCACTACGACCACTCCGGCGGTGTGATGAGCTTTGCGAAGAAAAATCCGCGGGCCGCGATCTATATGAACGAACTTGCCGGCCGCGAGTACTGGAACATGCGGGAGCCGGCGCACTACATCGGCATTGACAAGGCGATCCTTGCGCTTCCGCAGACGCGGCTGCTGCCCGGGGATGCGGTGACGGAGATCGATCCGGAGATCTGCATTTTCGGCGGAGTGACCGGAAGACGGCTCTGGCCCGAGGGCAACCGGATCCTGACGCGGCGCGCGGAGGAGGGCTTTGTGCAGGACACCTTCGACCACGAGCAGTACGTCGTGGTTCGCGACGCCGGCCGCAGCGTGCTGATCGGCGGGTGCGCGCACAACGGAATGCTGAACATTCTGGACCGCTATCACGAACTTTTCGGCGATTATCCGAACGCCGTGGTGAGCGGTTTTCATATGATGAAGAACGGGCCTTACACGGAGGCGGAGATCGCGACCATCCGGGAGACCGCGGAGGAGTTGCGGGCGCTGCCGGTTTTGTACTTCACCGGCCACTGCACGAGCCTTCCCGCTTATGAGATCATGAAGCCGATTCTCGGCGAGCAGCTGGTGTATTTCGGCAGCGGGGAGGAGATCATTTCCCGGGCAAACCGGGCGTGAGCGGGGAGCATTTTCCGGGGCAGCGGGCGAAAAACTTTCACAAAGAATTAGCACTCAACGCTTGACAGTGCTAACAGAGTGTGATATAACAGTTAGCGGCGTCAGAAATGACAAATTCAGAATGGAAAGAGGGCTTTACCATGAAATTAGTACCTTTGAGCGATCGCGTTGTTTTGAAGCAGAAGGCTGCGGAGGAGACTACGAAATCCGGTATCATCCTTACTACCGCTTCGCAGGAGAAGCCTCAGGAAGCCATCGTTGTGGCTGTGGGTCCCGGCGGAATGGTTGACGGCAAGGAAGTTACCATGCAGGTCAAGGAAGGCGATCAGGTTATTTATTCGAAGTATTCCGGAACGAACGTCAAGCTCGGCGAGGAGGAGTACATCGTTGTGAAGCAGAGCGATATCATCGCTTTGGTTGTCGACTGAGAATTTGACGGCGAAAGCCGGATGCAAGCCGCCCGAGGGACGGCATAATAACCGCGGAAGATCGCGGCAGGAAAGGAAGTATTTGTTATGGCAAAGATGTTGAAATACGATGTTGACGCGAGAAAGGCTCTGGAGAGCGGCGTCAACCAGCTGGCGGACACCGTAAAGGTTACGCTGGGACCGAAGGGAAGAAACGTTGTTCTTGAGAAGGGCTACGGCGCTCCGCTGATCACCAACGACGGTGTGACCATCGCGAAGGAGATCGAGCTCGAGGACAAATTCGAAAATATGGGCGCACAGCTCGTGAAGGAAGTTGCGACGAAGACCAACGACGTGGCCGGCGACGGTACCACCACCGCAACGGTTCTTGCACAGGCAATGATCAACGAGGGCATGAAGAACCTCGCTGCAGGCGCCAACCCCATCGTGCTCCGCAAGGGTATGAAGAAGGCGGCGGAGGTTGCCGTTGACGCGCTGAAGGGCATGAGCTCCGCAGTGTCCGGCAAGTCGCACATCGCCAAGGTTGCAACGATCTCCTCGGGCAGTGAGGAAGTCGGCGAGCTGGTTGCCGATGCCATGGAGAAGGTTTCCAAGGACGGCGTCATCTCGATCGAAGAGTCGAAGACCATGAAGACCGAGCTCGATGTGGTTCAGGGTATGCAGTTCGACCGCGGATACATCTCCGCATACATGGCTACCGATATGGACAAGATGGAGGCTACGCTCACCGATCCGTTCATTCTCCTGACGGACAAGAAGATCGGCAACATTCAGGACATCCTGCCGATCCTCGAGCAGATCGTTAAGACCGGTAAGCAGCTTCTGATCATCGCCGAGGATGTGGAGGGCGAGGCTCTCTCGACCCTGATTCTCAACAAGCTCCGTGGAACCTTCACCGTTGTTGCGGTTAAGGCACCGGGCTACGGCGACAGAAGAAAGGAAATGCTCGCGGACATCGCTACCCTCACGGGCGGCACCGTGGTTTCCGAGGAGGTCGGTCTGACCCTCAAGGACGCCACCCTTGAGATGCTCGGCAGCGCGAAGAGCGTAAAGGTTTTGAAGGAGACCACCACCATCGTGGACGGCGCAGGCGACAAGAAGGCGGTTTCGGACCGCATCGCAATGCTTCGCGCACAGTATGAGAACACCTCTTCCTCCTACGACAAGGAGAAGATTCAGGAGCGTATTGCAAAGCTCGCGGGCGGCGTTGCCGTGATCCGCGTGGGCGCTGCAACCGAGACCGAGATGAAGGAAGCCAAGCTTCGCGTTGAGGATGCTTTAGCAGCAACCAAGGCAGCGGTTGAGGAAGGCATCATCGCAGGCGGCGGCTCCGCTTACCTGCACACCATGAGCAAGGTGAAGGCTCTGGCCGATTCCCTTGAGGGCGACGAGAAGACCGGCGCCAACATCATCCTGAAGGCACTGCAGGCTCCGCTTCTCACGATCGCGAAAAATGCAGGTTACGAGGGAACCGTCATCGTTGACAAGGTTATGAACATGGCGGACGGCATGGGCTTCGATGCCTACACCGGCGAGTATGTTGACATGGTTGCCAGCGGAATCATCGATCCCGTGAAGGTAACCCGCTGCGCATTGGAAAATGCGACAAGCGTTGCAGCGACTCTCCTCACGACGGAAGCGGTTGTTGCCATCAAGAAGGAGCCCGTTGCTGCGGCAGCTCCGGCGATGCCTGAGTACTAAATCGACCGTCAATTTGACAAATAACACAGAAGTTTCGGGGCGACCTTCGGGTCGCCCTTTTCTTTTACTTTTTTTCTCGCCTGCTATCGACAGGAGCAGTGAAAACAATGTATACTGTCAGGTGAGGGTGCATTTTTCGAAGATGCATCCGGAAACGGAGAATGTTATGGTGAAACGGAGTTTGCAAAAAGCAGTGTGCCTCGCCCTCGCGGCGATCCTGGCGCTCTCTTTGTCCGGCTGCGGCAAGGGCGGAGAGGAGCCGGGCAATGCAGGGCTGGTTCTGGGGTTCAGCCAGATCGGAAGCGAGAGCGCCTGGCGCATCGGAAACACGAAGGATATCGAGGAGCAGGCGGAGGCGTTCGGCATCGGTCTGATGCTTGAGAACGCCAATCAGAAGCAGGAGAATCAGATCGCCGCGATCCGGCGGTTTATCGCATATAAGGTGGATGTCATTGCATTTTCCCCGGTGGTCGAGGAGGGGTGGGACAACGTGCTTTTGGAGGCGAAGGAGGCCGGCATTCCCATCGTTTTGGTGGACCGCGACATCAACACCGAGCAGGAGGGGCTCACCACGTGCCTGATCGGCGCCGACTTCTACAAGGAGGGCGTGATGGCCGCCGAGTACCTGATCCGCAAGGCGGACAGCCTC
The DNA here is from genome assembly GCA_902783725.1 of uncultured Lachnospiraceae bacterium. Classification (GTDB taxonomy): domain Bacteria; phylum Bacillota; class Clostridia; order Lachnospirales; family Lachnospiraceae; genus ISDg. The sequence goes on from CACZRV010000027.1 coordinate 30,068, forward strand.
GGCCTTTCG
>CACZRV010000028.1 GCA_902783725.1 uncultured Lachnospiraceae bacterium
CGAGTTGTCCAGGTGCAGGAGGTCCTGAATCTGGATGATGACGGTGTCCGCGACGCTCTCGTAGAGGCGGCGGATCATCTGGTCGTGGAGCTCGTCGCGCCTGAGGATGCCGAAGTAGCCCATCATCCAGTTGATCTGCCAGTCGGGGCAGCCCGCGAGGAAGCCCGCGAGGGTCTCGTTGTCGTGGGTGCCGATGTAGGCCACGCAGTTCGGCGTTGTGTAGTTGTGCGGCAGGTACGGGTTCGTCACGTCGCCGCCCACGCCGAATTCAATGACTTTCATGCCGGGATAGCCGCATGCGGCGATCAGGTCCTTCACGGGCTTCGTGAGCACGCCGAGGTCCTCGGCGATGATCTTTGCGCCCTTCGCGGACTCGGCGATCACGTCGGTAAGCTTTTTGCCCGGGCCTTTCATCCATTTGCCGCCTTTGGCGCTCTTGCATTTGGCGGGAATCGACCAGTAGTTGACGATGCCGATGAAGTGGTCGATGCGGATCACGTCGAAGAGCTCCGCGTTGGCCTTCATGCGCTCGCGCCACCACTTGAAATTCTTCGCCTCCATGACGTCCCAGCGGTACAGCGGGTTGCCCCAGCGCTGGCCGTCGTCGGAAAATGCATCCGGCGGCACTCCCGCGATGTTCGTCGCGTTGCGGTCGATGTCGAGCTCGAAGAGCTCGCTGTGCGCCCAGGTGTCGGCGCTGTCCATGGCGACGTACAAGGGGATGTCCCCGATGATCTCAACTCCGTTTTCCGCAGCGTACGCGCGGAGCGCATGCCACTGCTCGAAAAATGTAAACTGCAGGAATTCCTGGAACGCCACCTCCTCGGCGAGGCGCTCCTCCGCTGCCGCCAGTGCGGCCTTCTTGTGGAGCTTCAGGTCATGGTCGCTCCACTCCTGCCAGGGCTTGAAGCCCTCGCTCTCCTTGACGGCCATAAACAGCGCGTAGTCGCGGAGCCAGAAGGACGCCTTCTTGGCAAATGCGGCGAACTCCGCCGTCTCGCGGAAGCGGCTTCTGGCGAAGGCCTTGCGGAGAACCTTGCAGCGGCTGCCGAACTGCGCGCCGTAGTCGACGTAGCGCGGCTCCGTGCCGAAGTATCCCTCGCGGATCTCGTCAACCGTCAGAAGGCCCTGCGCAACAAGCGTGTCCAGGTCGATAAAGTACGGATTGCCGGCAAAGGCGGAGTAGGACTGGTACGGGCTGTCGCCGTAGCCGGTGGGTCCCACCGGGAGCACCTGCCAGTAGCGGTGCTTCATTTTCGCTAAAAAGTCGACAAATTCTCTTGCCGCCTTTCCCAGCGTGCCGATGCCGTAAGGGCTCGGGAGTGAAAATACCGGCATTAAAATGCCGGCACTTCTCACACGTTTTTCATTGTCGAAAGCGTTTGTATGCTTACTCATATTCCTCTTCTTCCTCGTTCGCGGAATCTTCCTCGTAGCGCTTTGCTGCGTCGTCCGCCGGCTCTTCCTCCGGCTCGTCCGGCGCCGGCTCCGCCTTATCGCTCTGCTCAGGCGAAGGCTTCTCGCGATCCTCGCGCGCATCGGTCTGAGCGGCGATCGGAATCAGTCTCTGGCAATGGTTGGCAACACGGCGGGAGTGTGTCAGCACGATGACCGTGTAGCCCGAATTATTCAAAAGTTCTACGAGATCCATGTAGCGATCCACGTCCGCCGACTGCAGCATGCCGGTGGGCTCATCCAGGATCAGATACTTCGGATGCGTCATGATGGCGCGCGCGAGGCAGACTTTCTGGATCTCCAGGTCCTCGAGGTCCGCCGGGTAGTATTTGCCGACGCCCTTGAGGCCGACCGCCCGCAGCGCTTCCTTCGCGCGGCGAAGCTTGTTCTTGCCGGTCATGAACTTGTGTCCCATGGGGATCAGCAGGTTCTCATAGATCGTGAGGTCCTGCACCAGCAGCGCGTCGCGGGTCACGAAACCGACTCTCCGGGAACGAAGGATTCCCGTCTGGAAAGGATTCCAGAAGTTGATCTTGTGGCCGTCCACGATCATGGTTCCGCTGTCCGGGCGAAGCATGCCCGTTAAGATATTCATGAGCGTGCTCTTTCCGCTGCTCTTCTTGCCGACGATCGCAACCATCTCGCCGTCCATAACCTGCATGCTGAAGTTGCGCAGCACGCGACGGCGGCGATTGTTCTGCAAACCGAAGGATTTGCTTATCTTTTTTACTTCAAATGCCATGTCTTAATCCTCCATCCCCACAATTACCGTCTGCGGAACAATTTTCCGAAGTCCTTGACGATGACCACCGTCGACAGCGCGATCAGCGGGAACAATACGATGCGAAGGTTCTTGGAAAATACCGGAGCGGTCGATACCGAGCCGAGGCTTAACAGCTTGCTGACAACCCAGGCGAAGAGGATTCCGACGCCGCAGGCCGCCGCATACAGGACTGCCGCCTCAAACACGAACAGAAGGATGATCTCCACCTTCGTGTCGCCGGTCATGTATATCGTTGTGTAGTAGTCCATTCCGCGGAAGAACTTGTAGATGAAGTACAATGCCAGCAGAAGGATGCAGATGTAATAGCCGGGCTTGTCAATCTTCTTGAGCTTGCCGGGGATATCACGGATGTTGTCGCGGTAGACAACGCTGCCCTTCGGGTCCGCCTCGTGGATGCGGTACGTGGACGTACGCTCCAGTGTCGGGTTGTCCTTCTTATAATTCTCCCAGGAGGCCTCCAGAAGCTGCTCGAGCTTTCGCTCCGCCTCGTCCGGGGAAAGTTTCGTGTTTACAAAGCAGCTGTTCTTCAACACCAGGATGCGGAACAGACGCATGCGCTCGTTGGTGTCGAAGGTCTTGCCCTCGGGCTCATTTTTCGCAGCCTCGGTGGTGTTCGTCTCGCCGTTGCCGTTGCCTGCGTTGCCGTTGCCCTCGGTGGTCTGGGTCGTTGTCGTCGTTGTCGTCTTCTTGCCGGCGTTCGACTTGTTGTGCAGGATGGTCACGATCATGTCATCCAGCGCATATTCCTTGCCGCCCAGGGTGATCTTCTCGCCCTCCGGAATAAATCCGAAGCAGGTCATCTTCTTCGCTCCGTTATAGAGCGTCATCACGGTCGCATTCGCGCCGCGGGAGAGCAGTTTGTTCTTGTCGTAGTTCGCGCCGGCAAACACACTGTAGGATCCGTCATCCGCAGGCTTCGCCTCATAGAGCGTGTTGAGCCAGCTCGGAACCTCGTCCATGGCCTTGATATCGTCCTCGGCGATCCACAGGCACTTTGCCGCGTTGTACTTCTTGCCGCTGTTTTCTACGGTCTTATTTTCCGCTTCGGTATCCGCGATGTTCGTTCCTTCCTTGAACCAGCCCTCCGGAAGATAGATCGGATCGGTGTTCGTCGGAATCTTCTTTGCCTCGCGATCCTCATCGTACAGACCCGAGAGGTCGAGAAGCGGGCACACAACATAGTAGTCAAGGCACACCACCGTGTCACCGACCTTCATCGTCGCGCCCGGCTTCAAAAAGCCGATGACAACCGCGTTCATCTGAAGGTTCTCCACGCGGAGCGTGAGCTTGCTGCCCGTAGTGTATTTGTCAGACTCGATGCCGGCGCCGAGCACCACATACATCGTGTCGAGATAGCTGTTATCCACGGCAAACATGCGGTCCGCCGCGCCGCCGAAGCCCTCGGCCTTCAGCACTTCCTCGGAGAGCCATGCCGACTGGAGGCGGGAGTACTTGCCTCGCTCGATCTCCACATCCTTGCTGCCCGCCACCTTCTCCGTGCCGTAACCCACCAGCGCCTTGTCGGTGCCGGAGTAGTTCTTCACGTACAGGTCGTCGTACAAAAATGCTTCCTCATAGGTCATCCAGTCCGCATTGCGAAGCGCGGAGTTGAGCATCAATTCCGCCTGAATGTCGACGTCCTTCGCCGTCGCGGTCTGAATGTACTGTCCGTCGATGCGGTACTTGCTCGGCTTCTCCGCCTCGGCAACTCCGTAGTCGCCGGGGAACGCCTTCTTCAAGGTCCCCTCAAGGCTCTCGCGGAACAAATAGACCGACGAGATCAGGCCCATGAGAATGAGCAGAATGAAGAAGATATGCCTGCGCATCTTCATCGAATATTTTACTTCTTTTAAAAACCTAAACATGATGTACCTCTTCCGTCTAACGTCTTGCGCCCTTTCCGGTGATTCGGCTGCCCCCGCAGACCGCACGGCGCACTTCCCCCCGCAGAGGGTTCACCGCAGTAAATCATACCGCAAAACAGCGAAAAAATCAATTCACTCTTTGAAACGTAACACAAACGTAACAAAAAAAGCGCCCCCGCCGCGGGCGTTCCGCGGCGAAAGCGCTTTGTCTTCGGTTGTTTTCCGGAGCGTCTCCGGGGCCTCCCGCAGGGGATTTTCCGGCCGCGCTCCGCGCCGTCCTTACAGGATCTCGGCGCCGGCGGGCATCGTCTTCTCGGGCGTCATCAGCGAGAGGTTGCCATCCGCATCCTCCGCGCACAAAAGCATGCCCTCGGACTCGATTCCCGCAAGCTTCGCGGGCTTCAGGTTCGCAAGCACCATCACGCGCTTGCCGACCATCTCCGCCGCGCTGTAGTGCTGCTTGATGCCGGAAACGATCTGGTACACGCGGCTTCCCACCTGCACCTTCGAGCACAGAAGCTTCTTCGACTTCGGAACCTCCTCGCAGGCGATGATCACACCGACGCGGAACTGCATTTTCGCAAAATCCTCGTAGGTGATCTCCTCCTTCGGTTCCACATCGACCACCGCCTCGCTCGCCGCGGCATCGGCGGAATCTGCTGCGACAGATGTCGCATTTTCCGTGGTTCCGGCGTCTGTCTTGCCTGCAACCTCAGCGGCGTTCGCGATCGGCGTTCCCTGAGGCGTCAGCCCGTGCTTTGCATAGACCTCGGCGATGTGCGCCTGCTCCGCCTCGTACTCGGCCTTCTGTGCCGCGCGGATCTCGTCGATCTTCGGCGCGATCTCCTTCCAGTCGATGCGTGCGAAGAGAATCTCGGGCGTCTCCGTCACCTTCGTGCCGTCCTCGTACAATCCGAACTTCTCGATGTCCTCGTAATCGCGAAGCTTGCCGTTCAGCTGGGCCGCGATGCGGTCCGCCGTCTCGGGCAGGAAGCTCGCAAGGATCGATGCGCCGATCAGGATGGACTCGGTCAGATTGTACAAAACCTCCGACAGACGGTCCGCCTTCGCCTCGTCCTTTGCAAGGGCCCAGGGCGTCGTCTCGTCGATGTATTTGTTGCAGCGCTTGAAGAGCGTGAAGATCTCCGTGATCGCATCCGCCACGCGGAGCTCGTCCATCTTCTTCGCAACCCGCGCCGCCGTTCCGGTCACTACCGCCTTGAGGTCATCGTCCACCGCCTCAACGGCTCCGGTGCGCTTCACCACGCCGCCGAAATACTTGTTGCTCATGGAGATGGTGCGGTTGACGAGGTTTCCCAAGGTGTTCGCAAGGTCGGAGTTCGTGCGCTCCGTCACCAGCTCCCACGTGATCACGCCGTCGTTGTCGTAAGGCATCTCATGCAGCACAAAATACCGCACCGCGTCGACGCCGAAGATCTTCACCAGATCCTCCGCATAGATCACGTTGCCCTTGGACTTGCTCATCTTCTCCCCGCCCTGCAGAAGCCACGGGTGTCCGAACACCTTCTTGGGCAGCGGAATGTCCAAAGACATGAGGAAAATGGGCCAGTAGATCGTATGGAAGCGGATGATGTCCTTGCCGATCAGGTGAAGGTCCGCCGGCCAGAATTTGCCGAACTGGTCCGTCGGATTGCCGTCCGCGTCATAGCCGATGCCGGTGATATAGTTCGACAGTGCGTCGAGCCATACGTACACCACGTGCTTGGGATCGAAATCCACCGGGATTCCCCAGGTGAAGGATGTTCTCGACACGCACAGGTCCTGCAGACCCGGCAGCAGGAAGTTGTTCATCATCTCGTTTTTGCGGCTCTCGGGCTGGATAAATCCCGGATGCGTGTTGATATACTCGATCAGGCGGTCCGCGTACTTGCTCATCTTAAAGAAGTACGCCTCCTCCTTCGCCGGCTTCACCGGCCGTCCGCAGTCCGGACAGCACCCGTTCACCAGCTGCGACTCCGTCCAGAACGACTCGCAGGGCGTGCAGTACATTCCCTCGTAGCTGCTCTTGTAGATGTCGCCCTTGTCGTACATTTTCCGGAAAATCTTCTGGATCTGCTTCTCGTGGTAATCGTCCGTCGTGCGGATGAATTTGTCGTACGACGTGTTCACGCTGTCCCAGATCCGGCGGATGCGTCCCGCCGTCCGGTCGACGAATTCCTTCGGCGTGATCTCCGCCTCAAAGGCCTTGCCCTCGATCTTCTGGCCGTGCTCGTCCGTTCCGGTCTGGAAGAACACGTCGTAGCCCTGGTAGCGCTTGAACCGCGCGATGGCGTCCGCCATGATGGCTTCGTAGGTGTTGCCGATGTGCGGCGTGCCCGACGCATACGCGATGGCTGTTGTGATGTAGTACGGTTTCTTTGCCATAGTCTTGTCCTCCGTTTTTACCCTGTATGTTCCTGCCTCTGCGCGCGCCGCATCGCACCTCGCGAGCAGAGCTCGCTCGGTGTCCGTGCGCTCGGCAATCCCGCCGCAGACTTCGTCTGCTCCCGGTGCTGCTCACCGGCCTCGTCGGAAGCGTTGCTTTCACTTGGCCGTTGTTCGCGCCACCGCCGGCCGCCCGCCGGCGGGATTGCTCTCGCTTAGCGCGCAAAAAAAGCTCTCGCCTTTGTTATAAAGACGAGAGCTTGCTGCTTCGTGGTACCACTTTACTTCGCATAGAATCTATGCCTCTGCGGCTGCGGATTGTCCCTTGCGGGAGGCCTCGACAGCCCCGCGCGGTAACGGGCGCACCCGGCGGAACCTAAGCGCCTGCAGGCGCCTCGCCCCCGCGGCTCCGGGACCATGTTCGCAACGTCGTTTCCCGCACCGTTCTCAGCTCCACGGTTTCTCTGTAGCGGATTCGCGTCGGTACTCTTCCCTTCACAGCCGACTGTTTGAAATTGTTAAAACTATACACCACCTGCCGCGGCGTTGTCAAGATGGATTTCGCGGGGCAGGAAAATGCAGATTTCCGCCGGTTTCCCGGTGTCTTCGATCACTGCTTGATGTTGTAGCTTGCGAAAATGCTCTTGGAATCTTCGAGGAAGTTCTTCATTGCACCGTTTGCATCGACGAGCTCCCATGTGAGACCGCCGTTCATCTGGAGCGTTCCGACAATGCTGCCCTCGGAAACTTTGAGGTTGTTGTCGCGGAACTTGAAGTAATCCACATCGCACATGTACGCCCACTCCTTCGTGGCCTCCCCGAAATCCGCGCCTTCGCCTTCCTTGCCGGTGATCTCAAGGGAGATCTGACCTCTGTCCAGACGGATTGTGAACTTCGACCCTGCCGGGATGTTATACTCCGGATCCACTCCGACCTTCACCGCGCATGTCATAATGTCCGAAAGGCTTATCGCATCGCTGGCGGCGCGACTCTTGTTTACGTATCTGAGATAGCTCGGCACCATCAGTTCGAAAATGCTCTTGAGCCCGATGGTATCGGTCGGAGCCTTCACCTTGGCCTCGCCCGGGATCAGGCGGTACGTAAGGTCGGCGTTCACGTCCTCCGCGCCGTCAACCTTTACAGTGACGGTGTACGCCGTGTCGTCCGCTGCCACGCGCATCGTGAGGTTCGGCATCTCGGCATCCGCAGCTTCAAACTTCTCCAGCAGCTCCGCGAAGAGCTCCGGAATCTTGCCGGCGATCATCTCCGCCGCGGAATCGCTGGTCAGATCCACGTCTGCGGCTGCATTTTTCAACAGCTGCTTCCAGAGTGCCGCCACGTCCTGCTGCTTCACTTCCTTGACGATATCCATAAGCTGGGACTCGGTAAATCCGAACTCCTCGCCGTACTCCTTTGCGATCTCCTTCAGGTCTCCCGTATAGAAGTCCGCAAGCTCGGAGACATACGCGTTGATATCGATCCCGCCCAGTGTCTCCAGATTCTTCTGAAGGCCCGTGATCAGGCTCTTGCCGTTTTTGTCGGTAAATTCCTTCGTCTTCGTGAGAAGCGCCTTGTAATCGTCCTTGGTCGCGAACTTGATGGTGTAGTCTCCGTCCTCGCCCTGCGGCGCAACGCTGGAGACGATCGCCTTGATCAGCTCGACGCGAAGCGACTCATCGAAGAACTTGTCAACCGCCTTCTCCCAGCCGTCCGGCAGCGGGAAGACGAACCAGCCCTTGAGCTTCTCGTCGATAAACTTGTAAATGTCCTCCAGACTCTCTCCGCCGTCAAACACCGTGTTCGTCAGCGTCAAAGCCGCCGTTCCGGCCGCCTCAAGATTGAAATAGAGCTTGTTGTCCTTGATCACAAGGTAATCGGCCTCGACCTCAGACTTGGTCTCGCCGTCCACCTTCGTCACGGTTCTCACGTGAGCTGCATACTCGCCGGCCTCGCGGTCGAAGGTAATGTCCGTCACGGACGTACCGCCGATGGTGCCGCTGAGTTTCTGCTCCACGCGGAGCGTACCGGCATTCACCTTCCCGATGGCCTCCAGCATGTCCTCCATGCTGCCCTTGACGATCTCGGGTGCCTTGTTCTTCTTTTTCTTGTCCTCCTCCTTGTCTCCGCAACCGGCGAGCATGCCCGCCGCCATGCAAAGCACTAAAAGAACGGCCAATACTTTTTTCAGTTTCATTTTTGTTTCCCCCTCATTTTCAGAAACAGACTTCTCTTCTTCCTCGCGCTCCGGGGCGACCGCCGCAGCAGCATGCGCCGCACCGCTCCGTAACGCAGTTACGTATATATGATACCATATCTGCGCACGCAGTCAAGAAAAACCGCGCGCTCCCTTGCAAACACCCCGCCCGCAGTATATAATATTCTCACGCGCAAAATGCGCCGACGGAAAGGGTTTTCTGAGGAATGACAACCATGGGTTCCCGCCCGAGACGAGTCTCCGGCGGCACTTACAAAATGCTCACCTGCGACGGTAACACCAACCTGGTAGGCGATTTCAACTGCGAGACATTTGCCTGCACCGGCCGTGTCTACGGAGAAAAAACCGTCACTGCCAAAGTGTTGATCGCCACCGGAACAGTACAGATTCGCCGTATTCGCTGCTACAGTGCCGCGTTTCACGGCTTTTCCGTCGTGCGCACCAGACTCGAAGCTTCCTCCGCGTTTCAGTCCCGCGGCAACATCACGTTCCGCGGAACCATCATCGCGACGACAGTCAACATCGAAGATACCATCCGCATGGAGGGAACCCTCACGGCCTCCTGGCTGCAGGCCCGGGGTTCGATCCACCTCGACCAGGTCGATGCGGAAAATATAACCATCACCTTCAAAAACATCAGCACCGCCGACCGCATCAACGGCCGCAACATCTCCATCGAGCGGGCTCCCTTCAGCTTCCTCGACCGGGCGCTAAACGGCCGCGAGCTGGAACGCAACAACTTCATGATCGTAAAGCAGGGCATCACCGGCGATTACATCAGTCTTGAAAATGTGACCGTTCCGGTGGTCAGGGGCGTCGACGTCAACATCGGCCCCGGCTGCAAAGTCACAAACGTATACTATCGGGACCATCTGTACATCGATGAGCGCGCCTGGGTCGGCCATTACGAGCCGTACGACGACCCGGTTCCGCCCGCAGAGGACGATCCGGACGGACCTGCCGGTCCGAACGCGCCTGCCGGACCGCATGCGCCGGGAATGCCGGGCGCACCGACCGCGCCGGACATGCCGGTCACGCCGGTCGGACCGGACACGCGGACTCCCGTGAGCAACGTGCCGATGAATTCGGCGCTTAAGGACCACCCGCCTTTCGGGTCGGACGGTTTCTGCGACGGCTGATTCCGGACAACACACCGGGGTTTTAATACATTTTTCGGAAGGTAACGCACCATGAGCTTTTGGGACAAATACTTCTCGGGACATCTCGTTCCCGGCGAATACGACCACCTTCGCTGCCACGGCCAGACATTTCTTCACGGCCGTGTTCAATGTCGTGTGCTCAGCACCACGGGGCTCTTCCACGCATTTGAGACCGAGGACGCCTCCAAGGCGCCCTTCCTGACCTGCCACGAACTCTACGTCTGCGGCGAATTCAACGTGCCCCGGGCCGTCTGCAACGAGGCTCTCTTCTATCCGAACTCCTCGTTCCGCGGCGGTCTGCACGCATCCCGCTCCATCACCATACAGCGCGACTTCACCGGCCGCGGCGCCATGCGCGCCCCCGAGATCCGGATGACCGGAAAGGTTCAGCTCTCGGGCTCCGTCTCGGCCCGCCGCCTGACCGCCAAGGGCTTCGTCGTCCTCGGCAATCTGGTGGCCAACGGCGTGCGCATCCAGTTTGAAAACATCAGCAGCTGCCGCTCCGTCGAGGCCGTGAACATCCTGATCCAGCCGGTGAACCGCAGCCTTCTCGGCAAAGCGCTTCTGGCGAGCTGGGACAGCGCCTACACGGAGTTCCGCATCTCGGGCGACATCCGCGGCAAATTCATCGACATCGAGCATGTCTCCGCCTCCAACGTCGTCGGTGACGACATCAACATCGGTCCCGGCTGCACCATCGAGTGCGTCCGCTACCGAAACCACCTCTACATCGACAACTCCGCCTGGGTCGGCTGGTACGCGCCCATCGACGGACCGGCCAACGAGTCCAACTCCGGTACGTACGACCCGCGGAGCGCCGGCATCAACGTCGGCTCCGGCGCTGCATTTCTCGTGACCAACGACTCCTATTCGCCGGATTACGCGGAAAATGAACCCGATCCCGACGCCGCGGCCTCCGTCAATCCCGACGCAGCTGCCGACGACGAATCCGAAGGCCCTTCGGATTACCACGGGCCGTATCTCGACGGGCCGATCCCGCCGTCCCCGGTTCCCGAGGACCCTTCCGCGCCGGCTGCGCACATGGACGCTTTCGCCGATGTTCCGCGCACTGCGGACGACGCCGTTTCCAAGGCGCTTGCAGATGACGACGAGCCCATCGAGGACGACGCCGACATGCTCGCTTCCCTGGGGCCGACCTACCATCCCGACGACGAGCCGAAAGGACCGGACACGCCATGAGCCCCGCTGCCAAGAAACCATCCGCGAAACAGCCGCTTCTGGATCTACTGGCGCCGCATCTGTGCGATGAGGCCAGGAGGGAAGCATTTTCCGAGGTCTGCGACCGCACGGAGAACGAACTGACCGCGGCAGGAGGAATCGGCACGCTCGCCGAAAAAACCATCCATTCCGTATTGAAACATTTCTACGCCGGCGTTCCCGAGTACGAGGAGCGCCGCGTTTTGCCGCCCGCGGGGCGAGGGTCCGGATTTGTTGCGGACGTCGCACGGCCGGACGGCATTTTTGAGGTGCAGACGAGGCACTTCTACCTTATGAAACGAAAAATCACGGCGTTTCTTATGGTATCGCCGGTAACAATTGTATATCCCGTGGTTTTCCGGAAGACGCTCCGCTGGGTGGACCCCGAGGACGGCACCGTCTCCGCGCCGCGCCGCACCGGCAAGCTGAATTTCGGCCACCGCGTGCTTGCGGAGCTCTACAGCCTGGGGGACCTCTTCCCCTGCGAGGGACTCTCGGTCCGGCTGGCGCTTCTCGACGTGGAGGAGTACAAAATGCTGGACGGCTACGGCCCCGACCGCAAGATCCGCGCCTCCCGCAGCGACGGTTTCCCGCAGGGGCTGGTGGCTGAGGTCGAGCTGCGCACACCTGCGGACTATGCGTATTTTCTGCCTGCGACGCTCCCGGAGGAGTTTACCTCCGCGGACTATGCCGCTGCCTGTACGCTCCCGCGCGGGATCGCGCAGACGTGCGTGCGCGTGCTCACGAACCTGGGCGTGCTCACACGCGTGCCTTCGGGCGGCCGCGGATACCGGTATCGCCGCTCCGCGGAAGCGTCATTTACAAATGTTAAATAATATTTAACAATTTTCTTCTTTTCTTTCCTCCTTACGTAGTATATAATTGTACCAACAACCGAGCGAACGGGGTGTGTCGCTCGACATCATGAAAGGGGGGTACTCCATGTTACCGTTTTTATTTTTCGATTTCGATGAGCCGGGCCCGCTTGTGCTGGTTCTGGTCATCGTCGCGATCGTGGCCGTTCTGATCTTTGTCGCCGGCTACGTCAAGGCTCCGCCGGATATGGCTTACATCATTTCCGGTATGAAGCACAAGTCCAAGGTCGTCATCGGCCGCGCATCCTTCCGCTTCCCGTTCTTCGAGCGTATGGATAAGCTGAATCTCCGTTTGATTCCCATCGACGTAAAGACCAGCAACGCCGTACCGACCGCAGACTACATCAACATCAATGTAGACGCGACCGTCAACGTCAAGATCAGTAACGAGCCGGACAAGCTTCGTCTCGCAGCCGAGAACTTCCTGAACAAGCCCACCGATTACGTCGCAGCCGTAGCGCGCGAGGTGCTCGAAGGTAACGTTCGTGAGATCGTCGGTAAGATGAAGCTGGAGGAAATGGTTTCCGATCGTCAGAAGTTCGCAAACCTCGTTAAGGAAAATGCAGAGCCCGACCTTGCGGCCATGGGTCTCGACATCATCTCCTTCAACGTTCAGAAC
>CACZRV010000029.1 GCA_902783725.1 uncultured Lachnospiraceae bacterium
AAGAGCGGATGCGGGCGGTTCGGGCGGGACTTGAACTCCGGATGGAACTGCACGCCCACGTAGAACGGGCGCTCCGAAAGCTCCACGGTCTCCACCAGCGTTCCGTCCGGCGAGAGGCCGCTTAAGGTAAGCCCTGCCTTCTGCATTGCGTCGCGGTAGTCGTTGTTGAACTCATAACGATGGCGATGGCGCTCGCTGATGTGAAGGGAGCCGTAGCAGCGCTCCATGGTGGTTCCTGCCTTGATCTCGCAGGGGTAGGCGCCCAGACGCAGCGTGCCGCCCTTGTCGATGGCGTCGCTCTGGCCGGGCATGAAATCGATGACCTTGTTCTTGCACTGCTCGTCAAATTCACCCGAGTTCGCGCCGGCGATTGCCAAAACGTCGCGGGCGTATTCAATCACCATGATCTGCATGCCGAGGCAGATGCCGAAGCACGGAACATTGTTTTCTCTCGCGTATTTTGCGGCGCGGATCATACCCTCGATACCGCGGTCGCCGAAACCGCCGGGGATGATGATACCGTCGATGCCCGCGAGAATGTCGGACACGGTAGAGTCATTGATCTGTTCGGAGTCGATCCAGCGGATGTCCACGTGGGCGTTGTTGATGTATCCCGCGTGGCGCAGGGCTTCCGCAACGGAGAGGTATGCGTCGTGGAGACCGACGTATTTTCCGACCAGACCGATGGTGACGTTCTCGGTGCGGGTCTTGATGCGCTCTACCATGTCGGTCCATTCGGCGAGGTCGGGAGCAGGCGCGTCGATGCCCAGTTCTCTGCAGACAACGGACGAGAAATGCGACCGCTCCAGCATGAGGGGCGCCTCGTAGAGGTTCGGCAGCGTGATGTTCTCAATGACGCAGTCGGGCTTTACGTTGCAGAAGAGCGAAATCTTGCGGAAAATGGATTCCTCCAGCGGCTCGTCGCAGCGGAGGACGATGATGTTGGGGTTGACGCCCATGCCCTGCAGTTCCTTGACGGAGTGCTGGGTGGGCTTGGATTTGTGCTCCTCGGAGCCGTGCAGATACGGAACCAGCGTAACATGAATGAAGAGGCTGTTCTCGCGTCCGACCTCGAGAGAGATCTGGCGCACAGCCTCAATGAAGGGTTGCGACTCAATATCGCCGATGGTACCGCCGATTTCGGTGATGACGACGTCCGCAGAAGAGTGACGGCCGACGTTGTAGACAAATTCCTTGATCTCGTTGGTGATGTGCGGGATGACCTGCACGGTGGAGCCGAGATACTCGCCCCGGCGCTCCTTGTTGAGAACGTTCCAGTAGACTTTACCGGTCGTCAAATTGGAGTACCGGTTCAGGTCCTCATCGATGAAACGCTCGTAATGTCCGAGGTCAAGGTCGGTCTCCGCGCCGTCCTCGGTCACGTAGACTTCGCCGTGCTGATACGGGCTCATGGTGCCCGGATCGACGTTGATGTAGGGGTCGAGTTTCTGCGCAGCGACTTTTAAGCCCCGCGCCTTCAAAAGGCGTCCCAAGGACGCCGCCGTAATGCCCTTGCCGAGTCCGGATACAACACCGCCGGTTACGAAAATGTACTTAGTCATATGCAATTGCCTCCCTTATCGTTTGACACATAACGGAATTCCGGTTCGTCCGGATCCCGCAAAATTTTATGATCGAATGCCCGGCGCGGCGGATTATCAGACGCCGCTTGCACCGTAGTTCGAGAGAACCCGGGCCGAAGGATCGTTCACGTTGCAACCCTCCCACGAGCGGTTCGGCATCCAGAAATCAACGATCATTTCCGACTGGCCGGGGTAGTACTGCTCGAAGATCTCACGGTAGAGAAGCGATTCCTTCGTGAACGGCTGTGCGTGAGTGTATTTTGCGCGCTTCGCCTCAAATTCCTCGTCCGTGTAGAGGTCCTCCGCGTACTCCTTTAAGATGTCGACCATGGAGTGGCCCACCGCATCGGAAAATGCAGCCTTCTGACGCCACAGAATGGAATCCGGAAGATACTCAAGGCCCTCAAACGCATGGCGAAGAAGGTATTTGCCCATGTTGTAGTGGTTGCGCTTCATCTCGGGATCGAGGCTCATGACGTAGCGAACGAAATCGAGATCGCCGAAGGGAACCCGCGCCTCGAGGGAGTTCACGCTGATGCAGCGGTCGGCGCGGAGCACATCGTACATGTGCAGCTCGCGAACGCGCTTCTGCGCCTCCTCCTGGAAGGCTTCCGCGGACGGCGCGAAGTCGGTGTATTTGTAGCCGAATATCTCATCGGAGATCTCGCCGGTCAAAAGCACGCGGATGTCCGTCTGCTCGTGGATGGCCTTGCATACGAGGTACATGCCCATGCTGGCGCGGATCGTCGTGATGTCGAAGGTCCCTAAGAGCTTGATGACGTCCGGGAGATAGGAGATGACATCGTCGGGTGTCATGAAAACTTCGGTGTGGTCGGCGCCGATAAAATCGGCAACCTGCTTTGCATACTTCAAGTCGATGGCGTCCTTGCTCATTCCGATTGCAAAGGTGCGGATCGGCGTCTTGCTCTTCTTCGCGGCAATGGCGCACACGAGAGAGGAGTCCAGACCGCCGGAGAGAAGGAAGCCGACCTTCGCATCCGCCACGAGGCGCTTCTCAACGCCTGCGATGAGCTTCTCGCGGATCTTGACGCACGCCTTCTCCAGCCCGTCGGTGCTCATGACCGGCGCGGCCGCGATGTCGTCGTAGCGGTGGAATTCGCCGTCCTTATAGTAGCATCCGGGCGGGAAGGGCATGATGTGTTCGCACATGCCGACAAGGTTCTTGGGCTCGCTCGCGAAGATGATCACGCCGGCCTTGTCATAGCCGTAATACAGCGGACGGATGCCGATCGGGTCGCGCGCCGCGATGAACTCGCCGGTCCGGCCGTCGTAGATCACGCACGCAAACTCCGCATCGAGTCTTTGAAACATGTCCGTGCCGTATTCGCGGTACATCGGAAGCAGAATCTCGCAGTCCGAATCGCTCGTAAAATGATACCCTTTCTTCTCGAGAAGGGCTCTCTCCGCAGCGAAGCCGTACAGCTCGCCGTTGCAGACGACGACATCGCCGTCAAGTTCGAAGGGCTGCATACCGTCGTCGCTTAAGTCCATGATCGCCAGCCGGTGAAACCCGAGGACGCCGTGACCGGTATCCACGATCCTCGTGTCGTCGGGGCCGCGCGAAACCGTCGCCGCAAATCCTTCCGTAAATGCTTTCGGGTCTCGTACCGGCCCGCAATAACCGATGATTGAACACATAGTAGTAAACTCCTGATTATACTCGCTGTCGGCGTCATGCCTTTGACAGCACCACGCCGACAGTTCGGTGTTGTATTGTAAGTAGGAATCAGCAATAACAGTGATTCACGATATTGTACGGGTTACTCGACATCCTGCAATGCGTCGTAGCCTTCCTCACCCGTACGGACTTTGATGACATTTTCCACATCGTATACAAAGATCTTGCCGTCGCCGATATGTCCGGTGTAAAGCACTTTCTTGGCGGTCTCGATAACCTTGCGAACCGGAACCGCAACAACGACGATGTCAACCTGAATCTTGGGAAGCAGTGTAGCTTCAACCGGAACGCCACGATAGAATTCCGGCTTGCCCTTCTGGATACCGCAGCCGAGCACGTGGGAAACGGTCATACCGGTGATACCGATACCCATCATGGCCTCTTTCAATTGCTCGAAGCGGGACTCACGGCAGACAATTTCAACCTTTGTG
>CACZRV010000030.1 GCA_902783725.1 uncultured Lachnospiraceae bacterium
GATGGAGGATCTCGAGGACAACGAGTGGGGCTATGTCCGCACGAGAACGCCCCTTATGGCGAAGTCCGATCTCTACAAGATCTCCGGTCACTGGGATCACTACATGGACGGCATGTTCATCCTCAACAAGGATGCGGGAGAGGGCAAGGAAGTCATGGCGCTCCGCCCGATGACGTGCCCGTTCCAGTACTATGTGTACATGAACGAGCAGCGCTCCTACCGCGATCTTCCGTACCGCATGTCCGAGACCAGCACGCTGTTCAGAAACGAGGATTCCGGCGAGATGCACGGACTCACGAGAGTTCGTCAGTTCACGATCACGGAGGGCCACATCGTGCTCCGTCCGGATCAGGCGGAGGAGGAGCTCACGAGATGCGTTGAGCTCGCCAACTACGTCATGAAGACGCTCGGTATCGACGGCGACGTAACGTACCGTCTTTCCAAGTGGGATCCCGCCAACAAGGATAAGTACGAGGGCGACGAGGAGTACTGGAACTCGACGCAGCAGTACCTTCGCGATGTCATGAACAAGAACGGCATCAAGTTCACCGAGGCGGACGGCGAGGCTGCATTTTACGGACCGAAGATCGATATTCAGGCGAAAAATGTATACGGCAAGGAAGACACGATGGTGACGATCCAGCTCGACTGTGAGAGCGCCCAGAAGTTCGGCATGTACTACATCGATGCCGATGGCAACAAGGCGCAGCCGTGGATCATCCACCGCACCTCCATGGGCTGCTACGAGCGCACGCTGGCATGGCTGATCGAGCATTACGCCGGACAGTTCCCGACGTGGCTGTGCCCGGAGCAGGTTCGCGTGCTTCCGATTTCCGAGAAGTACAACGACTATGCGGATTCCGTGCTTGCGGAGTTGAAGAAGGCCGGCATCTTTGCATCGGCGGACTGCCGTTCCGAGAAGATCGGTTACAAGATCCGCGAGGCGAGACTGGAGCGCATTCCGTACATGCTCGTTGTTGGTGCCAAGGAGGCCGAGGAGGGACTCGTTTCCGTTCGCAGCCGCTTCCTGGGCGACGAGGGAGCAAAGCCTCTTTCGGAGTTCATCAAGGCCATCCGCGAGGAGATCGACACGAAGGCGATCCGCAAGATTGAAGTCGAAGAGCAGCAGTAAGGATTTTTCGACGAACAATCAAAAAAGACAACAAAAAATCCGCAGGCCCCGTCGGGTCTGCGGATTTTGTTTCGTCTGTGTGATCAGTCCTTGTCGCTGTAGTTCTGCTGGGAAGTCTCAACCAGGCAGCAGGCCTCGACCTTCCATTCACGGCAGGAGTAGAAGCCCTTGTCTGCGTAGAGCATCGCTTCCTTTGCGTAAGCGTTGGCGTCCGCCTTGGAGACGTCGCCGGACTTGGCGTATGCCAAACAACTCATGGTATATACGGCGCACGCTTCGTCGTAGAAGAGATTCTCCGTGTCGAGAAGCGGTTTCACCGCGGCAGCCGCTGCACGGAAATCTCCGCCGCGGTACAATGCCTTTGCCTTCATGATCGGCCGGGCATCACCCTGGGTCTCCGTGATGGAGAGGCGGCGATCCTCCGGCGTGAGAAGGTGGATGGAAATGTCCAGTTTCTTCGAAAGATATTCCAATGTTTTGATGGACGGAATTGCGGTTCCGCTCTCGATCTGCGAGAGCATGTTGCGCGTGATAAAGTCGCCTACAACCTGGCTCTGGGTCAGTTTCTTGGCCAGGCGGGCCTCCTTGATAATACGTCCGATTTCAGCTCGATCCATTTATTTACCTCCTTGTCTCGAATTCTTATCTTTGTTTGCGTTTCCTCTATTACAACCTGAAAAAAGTCAGGAGCTTTTCCGTAAACTTTATTTAACAACCATCTGGATTGTAACAGAGATTTACAGAAAAATCAAGGCACATTAACAATCTTTTCACAGTTTTTTATTGAAAAATGCTCTTTCTCCCCCTATAATGAACTCATATCGACGTGAGTTCCGTCACAGACAGGGGAAAACGGTGTTCGGAGCCCTCGCGTCAGCGTGCTGTGCGCGAAATACGCGAATGCGTGAAACTGGAATGAGAGGTTTATTCTATGAAGAATTTCAGAGTTTGGAAAAAATGGCTCTGCCTTCTTCTTGCGGCCATGATGGTGCTCGGCGGATGCAAGAGCGACAAGGCGCAGAAGAGAGAGTCCGGTCCGGCGGGCGAAGCAACCGCGACCCCGACCGAGAAGCCCGTGGAGGTGACACCGACCGACGTGCCGGCAACGCCGACGCCTACGGAAGAGCCGGCGACGCCCACGCCCACCCCGTCGAACAACTACGGTTCGATCGAGGAGGAGCAGGCTGCATTTGACAAGTTTTTGGACAAGGTTTTCGTAGAGTTCGCGGGAACCACCGAGCTGGTGCTTCATTTTACGCTGGAGCATCCGGAGAAGTACGGCATCACGCCGGATTTCGACCTCACCGAGGAGCCCGAGGATCCCAAGGATACGTACGAGACCATGGTTGCATACCTGCCGGAGCTGCAGACCTTTACCTACGAGAATCTGACAGCCGGACAGAAGGCCAATTATGACCGTCTGATGTACGAGATCTCCCTTTCGGAGCGCTTCCAGGATGTGAAGCCGTGCATGAACTATCTGATGCGCGAGAACAGCAACTCCGTCAGCAATCTGTCCACCTACCTCACCGAGTACATGATCGTTGAGAAGAAGGATATGGACAATTTCGTGTCGAACTTGAAGGCGCTTCCCGCATATCTGGATTCCCTCGGAAGCCAGATGAAGAAGCTCTGCGAGGAGGGCTACGGCCCGACCCAGGGCATGTTTGACACCACCGTCGAGAACATCGAGAACATCGGCAAGGTTGACGGCAATGTGATCCTGATCTCGTTCCGCGAGAACGCAAAGGGGATCGAGCTGGACGAGGAGACCTACAACAGTTATGTGGCGCTTGTGGAGGAGACCTTAAAGAACGAGGTCTGCCCTGCATTTGACAAGCTCCTTACCACCGTGAAGGGCCTTTCGCAGTACATCTCCGAGCCCCAGGCTCTGGCGTCCCGCGAGGGCGGCAAGGACTACTATACGTTGCTTGCCCAGTCCACGACCGGCTCGAACTGGACTGTCGATAAGATGTATGAATATCTGCTCGGCAAATCCAAGCAGATGATCAAGGACTACACGAGCGTCTACATGAGCGACGGCGGCGTGTTCGACCGCATTGACGAGATGCAGTACGGTTCGCGGGATTTCAAGGTCATCCTGGATGATCTGAAGGCCCGCACCACGAAGGAGTTCCCGAAGATCCGTGATACGAATTACACGGTTTCCGCATTGCCGGATGAGCTGTGCGTGGACGGCGTGCTTGCATACTTCTTAACGCCGCAGTCGGACAATCCGGACCACAAGGTGATCCGCGTGAACCCGAAGAACAAGGACACCGACATCGAGCTTTTCTCGACGCTGGCACATGAGGGTTATCCGGGACATCTGTACCAGGATGAGTACTTCCGCATGTCGGACGGCTATCATCCGATCAACTCCACCTTGAATTACACCGGCTACATGGAAGGCTGGGCCACCATGATGGGCACGGACGCCTACCTCTGGGCGACCGACGGCGACAAGAACGCGGCGTTTATGTACGACTTCGACTACACGTATTCCATGTCGATCGTCGGCTGCTGCGACATCGGTGTAAACTACTACAACTGGTCCAAGGACGAGCTTCGCAAGTTCGTGAAGGACAACTATCTGAGCGCTGACGCTGCGGATGAGATCTATGCGATGGTTGTTGCGGATCCGGTAATCTACCTTCCGTACACGCTGTGCCATTTCCAGTGCATCGATATCATCAACGAGCTGCAGACCTCCAAGGGCATGACCAAAATGCAGGCGTACGAGGCCTTCCTCAAGGTCGGTCCCTGCAGTTTCGACGTGCTCCGCAAGAACCTGGGCATCAGCCCCGAATGATCGGATCTTTTGTAAATTGAAACGTATCCGCCGCCGGCAGCAGGACTCCCGCAAAAGGGAAATCCCGCCTGCCGGCGGTGTTTTTTGCATGCACTTTGTCATTTGCCGGGGGTTCGGAAAATAATTTGTAAAACTTCACAAAAAGAATTGAATATTTTCCGGAAAATTGGTAAAATCAACACATGGTTTTCGCATTAGCGGGACACTACGATATTGGAGGGTTACAAACATGCAGACTTACAAGTACGAGAAGATCCGCAACGTCGCGGTATTGGGTCACGGCGGCTGC
>CACZRV010000031.1 GCA_902783725.1 uncultured Lachnospiraceae bacterium
TAAGTAGTGCATGAAACCGACTGCAACTTCGCCGTCGAACGGCTCACCGGTACGGCCGTCACGCAGCTGCACCTTACCGTCGGTCTTGATCGGAACGCCCGCCCACTCCTTGCGGTAATCCTGATTCTTGATCAGGAAGTCCATAACCTCGGGATTGAGCTTGCTCGAATACTTCTTCTTGAAATCCTCCAGATCGGTGTTGACATAGTCATTTGCCAGCTGGAGCATATCAACGATATCATTTTCCTTCGCGCCGTCAAATACAGGCGTCGAAATCTTGAAGCCGAGAACCTGGGACGCGAGGGAAAGGTGCGTCTCGAGGATCTGACCGATATTCATTCGGGACGGAACGCCCAGAGGGTTCAACACGATGTCGAGAGGACGTCCGTTCGGAAGGAACGGCATATCTTCCACCGGAAGCACGCGGGAAACGACACCCTTGTTACCGTGACGACCGGCCATCTTGTCACCGACCTGAATCTTTCTCTTCTGTGCAATGTAAACGCGAACGTTCTGGTTGACGCCCGGGTTCAGCTCGTCGCCGTTGTCTCTTGTGAAGACCTTAACGTCAACGATGACACCGAACTCGCCGTGCGGCACCTTGAGGGACGTGTCGCGAACTTCCTTTGCCTTCTCACCGAAGATGGCGCGGAGCAGTCTCTCCTCTGCGGTCAGCTCGGTCTCGCCCTTCGGCGTAACCTTTCCGACCAGGATATCTCCGGCGCGAACCTCGGCACCGATGCGGATGATACCGCGCTCATCGAGATCCTTGAGAGCATCCTCGCCGACACCGGGGATATCACGGGTGATCTCCTCCGGTCCGAGCTTCGTGTCTCTCGCTTCGGACTCGTACTCTTCAATATGAACGGACGTGTAAACGTCGTCGCGAACGAGGCGCTCGGAAAGCAGAACGGCATCCTCGTAGTTGTAACCTTCCCAGGTCATGAAACCGATGAGCGGGTTCTTACCCAGAGCAAGCTCGCCGCCTGCGGTGGAAGGACCGTCCGCGATCACCTGACCGGCCTTGACCGACTCGCCCTTCTTTACGATCGGGCGCTGGTTGATGCTGGTACCCTGGTTGCTTCTTGCGAACTTCTGGAGCTTGTACTCCTCACGCTCGCCGTCCTCCGTGCGGATGATGATGCGGCTCGCCTCGGAGCGCTCAACGAAACCGTCGCTCTTGGCAAGTACGCACACGCCGGAGTCAACCGCCGTCTTCATCTCCATACCGGTGCCGACAACGGGCGACTCGGTGAATAGAAGCGGAACGGCCTGACGCTGCATGTTCGAACCCATGAGGGCACGGTTGGCGTCATCGTTCTGCAGGAACGGGATCATGGCCGTAGCAACGGAAAATACCATCTTCGGCGAAACATCCATCAGATCGATACGGCTGCGGTCATACTGGGAAATCTCCTTGCGGAAACGTCCGGAAACCTTGCTGTTGATGAAGTGGTTGCTGTCGTCGAGAGGCTCATTTGCCTGCGCTACATGGTAGCGGTCTTCCTCGTCGGCCGTCAGGTAGACGACTTCCTCGGTAACCACCGGGTTGTCGGGCTGCGTCTTGTCAACCTTGCGGTAAGGCGCCTCGACAAAACCGTATTCGTTAATTCTCGCATAGGATGCGAGGGAGTTGATCAAACCGATGTTCGGACCTTCGGGGGTCTCGATCGGGCACATACGGCCGTAGTGCGTATAGTGAACGTCTCGAACTTCGAAACCGGCACGATCACGGGACAGACCGCCGGGGCCGAGGGCCGAGAGACGTCTCTTGTGGGTCAGCTCGCCGAGCGGGTTGTGCTGATCCATGAACTGCGACAGCTGGGAGCTGCCGAAGAACTCCTTCACGGCTGCGGTCACAGGCTTGATGTTGATGAGCGCCTGCGGCGTAACCGCCTCGGGATCAAGGGTGTTCATACGCTCGCGTACGACACGCTCCATACGGGACATACCGATGCGGTACTGGTTCTGCAACAGCTCGCCCACCGCACGGATACGACGGTTGCCCAGATGGTCGATATCATCCGTGCCGCCTACGCCCCAGAAAATGTGCATATTGTAATTGATGGAAGCAAAGATATCTTCCTTCGTGATGTGCTTCGGAATGAGGTCGGTGATCCTTCTGCGGATCTCGGCCTCGATCTCCTCCTGCGTCGTGCAGGAATCGAGGATCTCGCGAAGTACCGGGTAGTAAACAAGCTCCGTAACGCCGAGGGCTTCCTTGTCGCAGTCCACATAGCTTGCGAGATCAACCATCAGGTTGGTGAGAACCTTGCAGCTGTGCTTCTTTACGTGGCGGTCGATGGTCTTCTCGGTCTCCACATAAACATAAGGAATCGCAGCGTTCTGGATCGTGTCGGCAAGCTCTTCGGTCACGATCGTTCCGGCAGCGGCGATCACCTCGCCGGTGGTCATGTCAACCACATCCTCGGCAAGGGTCTTGCCGGCGATACGGTAGCGAAGCATCAGCTTCTTGTTGAACTTGTAGCGGCCGACCTTGGCAAGATCGTAGCGCTTGGGATCAAAGAACATGCCGTGAAGGAGCGACTCCGCACTCTCCACCGAGAGCGGCTCGCCCGGACGCAGTTTCTTATACAGCTCGAGGAGACCGTCCTGATAGTTGTCGGTCGGGTCCTTCTTAAGAGAGGACTCCAGAACCTCCTCTTCGCCGAACATATCATGAATTTCGTTGTTGGTGCCTACACCGAGGGCGCGGATGAAGACCGTGATCGGAACCTTGCGGTTGCGGTCAACGCGAACATAGAAGACGTCATTGGCATCGGTCTCGTACTCAAGCCATGCTCCGCGGTTCGGAATTACGGTCGCGGAATAGAGCTCCTTTCCGAGCTTGTCATGCGTCATTGCATAGTAGATACCCGGCGAACGAACCAACTGGCTTACGATAACACGCTCAGCACCGTTGATTACGAACGTACCGGTTTCGGTCATCAGGGGGAAATCGCCCATGAAGATGTCATGCTCGTTGATCTCGCCGGTGTCGTTGTTATGAAGGCGGACCTTCACCTTCAGCGGCGCTGCGTAAGTCGCATCGCGCTCCTTACACTCGTCGATCGAGTACTTGGCATCGTCCTTGCAGAGCTGATAATCCACAAACTCCAGACTGAACCGTCCGTCGTGGTCGGTAATCGGAGAGATGTCCGTGAACACCTCGTAGAGACCCTTTTCCAGGAACCAGCGATAAGAGTCCTTCTGTACCTCAATCAGGTTCGGCATCTCAAGGATGTCCTTCTGCTTGGAGAAACTCATGCGGACGTTCTTACCGACTTTTACCGGATGAATCCTGTTTTTATCCATTGACGTTGTCACCCCTTGATTTGATTTTTCCCGCCGTGCGACACGTGTAGTCCCAAGGTGTTTCGGACAGTCGCGGCATTCATCGGAAAATGAAAGCAAAAACGGTCGAAGGAAATGCTTGCATTTGCCGTTGAAAACTGCTATAATAGTGTCCGACGGGCACATAACACCACAATAGTGCATCGTCCATTGTATCACAACTTTTTCTATTTGTCAAAGAAATATTTGTGAAAAATCTCGAGGGCATCGGCCCTCTTTTTTTGTCTCTTTCCACCAAAAAAGGAACGAACAGATGTCTCCGTCGTTCCTTTGGTTTCATTTTCCGTTGTTTTACAGGTAATCCTCCGACTCGTCGTAGTTCTCCTCTTCGAACTGCGAGCGATAGTCCTCTTCCTCTTTGGCCTGCGCATCCGAGATCCCGTACGAGTACGCGATGCTCCCGGTAATGGCTCCGACGATCAGCAGGATTCCGCCGATGATCGTGTAGTACTTCAGCAGTCGGTTGGTCGTTCCGTAGATTTCCACGACGCCCGTCGCAATCGACCCCATCAAAAGTGCCGCAACCCCCGCACAGAACAGATTGATTCCCAGGCGTACGCCGTTCGCATAGGGAACCACCTTCGCCTCCTCTTTTCTCGAGAGCACCAGCGCCGGAAGAAATCCGAACAGCAGGGGGATCGAGAATGCGTAGATCATCGGCTTGGAGTAGATTCCGCGGCCGTAGTGCTCGTACACCGCGGAGAAGATCCCGACGAACACGGTCACGCCGGCCCAGATCTTCCAGTGGCGTCGGAACACCTTATCGCACATAGACAATGTCCGACACCTCTCTTTCGTAGTAGGTTCCGTCACCGGTCGGGAAGTTGATGACCTTGCCGCGGAATACCATCGTGGAGGATCCGCCGCCGTCAAGGTTGTACGCCTTCACGCAGCCCAGACGCTTTAAAAGGTCCGCAACCTGGTACAGGGAAAGGCCGTGGCTCTTCTCTGTACGGCCGTCCGCCACCAGCACGAAGTAGTGCAGCGGCTCCACCATACCGATGGCGGTACGGGGGTTCGTCGCGTAGCAGAGGTCAACCTCGGACTTGGGGTTTACCATAAACTCGCCGCCGTCCAGAAGCACCGGGCCGAAGGTGAAGGCCTGCCATGCGCCCATATCCAGAAGCTCCTGCGCCGTAATGTACTTCGAGTGCGTAAAATAGAAGTCGCCGTCGGGCATGATCGCCATGACATCCATGCGGGCGTTGCCCGTGGTGCGGTACAGGAAACCGTTGCGGATGACGTAACCGCCCTCACGCGCGCCGTAGTTGTCGCCGTTGACCGCGAAGATCGCATTTTTCGACGGCATGATACGCGTGGGCTTGTCGAGAATGTTGCGTCCGTACGTGTCCTTGGCAAATGCCGTCAGAAGATACTGTGCCGAGGTCAGGCGGATCTCCGCAACATGAATGTCGGTGCTGTGCTCACGGTATTCCTTAAGTTCTATGTAAAGATGGTCATTCTTATACGTTGTGTCCGTCGCGATCTCCTCGTCCGAGAACCACGAAGGGGTCGGCGTCACCTCCGGCGTCTCCGTCGGCTCCGGCGCAACCTCACCGCCGGGGTTCGGATTCGAGCCGTTGTCGGGCGTCGGCGACGGCTTCTTCGTCGGCGTCGGCGTCACGGTCGTGGCAAACAGAGCAAGGTTGATCCCGCCCGCATTTTCCTGCATCGGGCGCTTGATCACAAACACGTCAAGCATGACGTACGCAGTGTACGCCGTCAATAATAATCCGAATACGATCGCCCAGATCGGTCGCTGCTTTTTCATACAGAATTCTCTCCCTTGGATATCCTAAGTCAATCCCTTTTACTAGGATATCATTTTCCGCTGAAATTTACAACAATCTTTTTTACAGTTTCAGACATTTTCCCGCAAAAAATGCCCATTGTTCAGGCAAAAGGGATTTGGTACTCTAAGGGCAGATAAGCAAACGAATGGATCTCCGGTGAGTTCCGGCTCCCGACCCCTATCGCGGAGGCATTTATGGACATGAAACAACTGTACCCGAAGTCACGTCTCGGCTGGCTCTGGGAAAATATGGAAGGCAAGCGCGGCCTGTTTATTTTTGCGCTGTTCGGCACCGCTTTATACAACGTGCTGCAGCTGGTGGTGCCACACTTCTCGGGCAAGCTCGTCAAGCTCTTCCAGCGCGTGGAGAGCGAAGGCCTGAGTCTCACGGAAAATGCAGACACCTTCTATCGTCTGATCTTCCTCATGGTCGGTCTGACACTGTTCCGCGTCATCGTCGTGTACCTCGACTGTATGGCCTACGAGCGCGTCTCGCAGGGAGCACTGTTCCGGATCCGCAACTTCCTCTATGACAAGATTCAGCGGCAGGACATGAAGTTCTACAGCACGTACCGCACCGGCGACCTGATGACCCGCGTGACGGGCGACCTGGACGCCGTGCGCCACAACATCGCATGGGTCATCCGCTGCATCGTGGAGTCCCTCACGCTGTATCTCTCGGCGGCCGTCTACTTCTTCACCATCGACTGGCTGCTGGCTCTGTGCGTGCTCTCCCTCTCCCCCTTCATTTTCCTCATCGTCTTCCGGTTCCGCAGAAAGGTCGCGCCGATGCACAAGGCACTCCGCGAAAAGCTGGCGGGAATGAACACGGACGCCCAGGAAAACATCTCCGGCAACCGCGTCGTGAAGGCATTTGCCCGCGAGGAGTACGAGAAGGAGCATTTTGATAAAACCAACCGCGACTACCGCGACACGAACATCAGGACCCAGAAGGTGTGGCTTAAGTTCTTCCCCTTCGTGGAGTTCATCGCCAACGCCCTTCCGGTCATTCTGCTCCTTGTCGGCGGTATGTTCATCATCGGCGGCCGGATCGACATGGGCGACTATGTTGCATTTTCCCTCCTGATCTGGGCGATCGCGAACCCGATGCGCATGATGGGCAACATCATGAACGAATTCCAGCGCTTCAGCGCGGCCTCCGACAAGATCATGGAGATCTACTACTCCGAGGCGGAGATCGTGGATCACCCCGACGCCATCGCGCACCCGCAGCGGTTCGAGGGCAGGGTCGAGTTCGACCATGTCAGCTTTCAGTATGAGGACGGCAAACTTCCCGTTCTCCGAGATATCACCTTCACCGCGGAGCCCGGCGAGACCGTTGCCATCATCGGCGAGACCGGCTGCGGCAAGACTTCCCTGATCCAGATGATCCCCCGCTTCTACGAACCGAACTCCGGCTCCGTCCGCGTGGACGGCATTCCGGTTGAGAACTATAAGCTGACCGACCTTCGCAAAAACATCGGCCTCGCGACCCAGGACGTTCTGCTCTACTCCGACACCATCGAAGGCAACATCTCCTACGGCGCCATGGCGCTGACCGCGGAGGAGGTTGAAAAATACGCCCGCTACTCGGCGGCGTCCGACTTCATCCACCGCATGCCGGAAGGCTACGACACCATCGTCGGCGAGCGCGGCGTCGGTCTCTCGGGCGGCCAGAAGCAGCGCATCTCCTTGGCGCGTGCCCTTGCCATCAAGCCCTCCATCCTGATTCTCGACGACACCACGTCGGCGGTGGACATGGAGACCGAGAAGCAGATTCAGCACAGCCTGCGCAATCTGGATTTTCCGTGCACGAAGATCATCATCGCGCAGCGGATCTCCACGACAAAATTCTGCGACAAGATTCTCGTCTTAAAGGACGGCCGGATCCTCGAGTCCGGCAATCACCGTGAACTGGTAGCGGCCGGCGGTTACTACGCGGAGCTCGTGAAGCTTCAGCTCGGCGAGTCGCTGGTCAGCGCATCGTAAGGAGGTGAGGGACTATGGCTGAGAAAAATACCTACAAGCAGGACGAGCGGCTCGATGAGCCCTTTAACATCCGGCACCTCCTGCTCGCTTCCGCATACATCAAGAAGTACCTGCCGAAGATGATCCTGGCGCTCTTCATCAGCGCCCTCGGCGGAGCCATCGCGCTGCTGTCCCCGATCATCACCCAGAAGGCGATCGACGACGCCATCCCCAACGGGAACAAGGGCTTTTTGTTCCTCTTAGGCGGCATGCTGGTGGGCGTCTTCATGATGAGCATCCTCTTCGGTCTTCTGCGCTCGCACATGATGATCCGGGTTTCCCAGAGCATCATCTACGACATCCGCAAGGATCTGTTCGCGCATCTGCAGAAGCTTCCGTTCCAGTACTATGACGACCGGCCTCACGGCAAGATCCTGATCCGCGTCGTCAACTACGTAAACTCCGTCTCCGACATGCTCTCGAACGGACTCATCAACGTCATCCTCGAGATGATCAACCTGATCCTGATCGTCATTTTCATGCTGATCGTGGATGTGCAGATGTCCCTCGTCGTCATGTGCGGTGTCCCCGTGCTGGCCGCCTTCCTCTTCTGGATCAAGAACCGTCAACGCCGGGCATGGCAGCGGGTTTCCAACAAAAACTCGAACCTGAACGCGTACCTGCAGGAAAATATCGTCGGTGCGCGCATCACGCAGATCTTCGCCCGCGAGGATGAAAATGCAAAGATCTTCGCCGGTCTTGCCGACGACTGCCGCCAAACCTGGATGCGCGCCGTGCGCTGCAACAACCTGGTTTGGCCCGGCATCGACGCCATCTCCGTCTGCATCCGCGCCGCCATTTTCATTTTCGGTATGGTCCTCTTCGGACAGGGCAGCAAATCCATCGGTACCATCATCGCGATCTCGAGCTATTCCTCGCGGTTCTGGCAGCCGATCATGAACATGGGAAACATTTTCAACAATTTCCTGAACAACATGGCCTACCTCGAGCGGATCTTCGAGACCCTCGGCGAGCCCGTGACGGTGGACAACGCACCGGACGCCGTCGAGATGCAGCCGATCAAGGGCGCGGTCACCTTCCGCGACGTATGCTTCTCCTACGAGCCCGGAAAGGAGATCCTGCACAAGGTTTCCTTTGACATCAAACCCGGCATGAGTGTCGCCCTGGTGGGTCCCACCGGCGCCGGCAAGAGCACTATCGTCAACCTGATCTCGCGCTTTTACAACGTCGACTCCGGCCAGGTGCTGATCGACGGCCAGGACATCTCGAAGGTGACGCTTTCGTCCCTGCGAAGCCAGATGGGCATCATGATGCAGGACAGCTTCATTTTCTCCGGCACGATCAGGGACAACATTCTCTACGGCAAGCTTGACGCCACCGACGAGGAGGTGCAAAAGGCCGCGAAGCTGGTGTGCGCCGACTCCTTCATCACCGGCATGCAGAACGGCTACGACACCGAGGTCAAGGAGCGCGGCTCCCTGCTGAGCCAGGGCCAGAAGCAGCTTATTTCCTTCGCCCGCACGGTGCTTTCCGACCCGGCCATCCTCATCCTCGACGAGGCGACCTCCAGCATCGACGTGCAGACAGAAAGAGCCCTCCAGCAGGGTTTGAACTCCATGCTGAAGGGCCGTACATCCTTCCTGATCGCGCACCGTCTCTCCACCATCCGCAACTGCGACCTCATCATGTACATCGATGACGGCGGCATCACGGAGGCGGGCACGCACGACGAGCTGATGGCGAAGAAGGGCGACTACTACAATCTGTACACGTCGCAGCTTCAGGACATCGCATAACCGCGAGGTCACTGTTTTATGCTATTTGTTACTGTTTCTGTTTCTTCAAGCGATTCCTTCCCGCGGTCAGCCGGTCAAGGCAGGCGAGAACGCCCGGCAGCAGGAAGAGGATCAATACAATCGCAAAGGCGGCTCCGATGGCGATCGTGCGGCAGATCTGCTCAATGGTCGGATCGCCGAAGCACTGGCCGAAAACGGCCGTCACAATCACAATGATCAATCCGGAGGTGAGAATCGTGTGCACCGAACCCGCGTAGGCCCGCTTGAGGGCTTCCGCCGTTCCGCACGCTTTTCTCGCCTCTTGATAATAATTGCTGAACAAAATGCCGTAGTCGATCATGGAGCCCATGAGGATGCATTGTACGATCAGCAGCGCAAGGTAGTTGATGCTGTATCCCTGGAAGCCGATGGCCGTGACCGTGATGTACACGCCGCACTGCACCAGAAGCACTAAAATGACCGGCACAACGGGCGAGCGAAACGTGATCAACACCACGAGGAAAATGGCGACCGCCGTCAGGATCGTGATCAGCGCAAGCTCACCGTCAAAGGATTGACTCATCTCATAGTTCATGGCCGGCGAACCGATCAGGTAGTACTCTCCGGCCAGATCCTTACATTCCCCGTTCACCCTTTCGAAAAATGCATTGATCTCCTCCCCTTCCTCGGGAAGACGCAGCGTGATGACCAGTCGCGAATACTCCGGGCCCTGCATTTGCCGGACCGCGTCCTGCATCTCCGCCGCGGACTGTTCGATGAATGCGGCGGTCTCCCCGCCCACCATCGCGCGGATGGAAGCGTCCGCCGCGAGCAGTTCCCGCAAAAAGCTCATCAGCTCGACAAGCGACATGGTGTCGGATTTCGCCTGTGGCATGCTCGCCGCGCGGAACTGATACAGCATGCCTACGTAGGACGCGTCAAAGCCCTCTGTCATGCCAGCCAGAACCGCTGCCATCTCCTCTGCCGTATACTGCTTTCCCAGCGTATTCGAGAAGTTGGTCGCGCTCTTCACGCCGTTCCACGTCACCATCTCCTCCGCCAGCTTCGTGATCTTCTCATCGTCCCCGTTTTCGTACAGAAGCACCACCGTGCTCTCCTTCGGGAATACCTCCGCCACCGGATCATTGATGATCATCGAGTAGCTGACGGTCGTGCGGTTGTGAAGGATGAACGCGGCGACGAACAGCACGGCAAACACCACCGTGAGCGGAATGCGGAAACGGTTGCAGAACCCGGCGAGCCCGCCTGTGGGAATCTTCGGCGTCGGCTTCCTCGTCTTCTCCAAAAGGCCGGAGGTCCAAAGGATCAGCCCCGGCAGCACCAGGAACACGCACACGACGCTTAAGAACACACCCTTGGCGAGCACCACGCCCATCTCCACGCCGAGCTTAAAGCTCATGAAGACAAGCGCAAGAAGTCCCACCACCGTGGTGACCGAGCTGCTGGAGATGGAGGAAAATGCTCCCGCAACCGCCTCCTTCATCGCGGCCTCGCGGTCCGATGTCTTCGAAAGCTCCTGGCGGTAGCGGTTTGTTAAGATGATAGAGTAGTCCATCGACAAAACAAGCTGCAGGATCGCCGCCACGGAAAATGTGGTCTCCGAAACGGTCCCCAGGATCAGGTTGGTTCCCAGGTTGATCACCACCGCAATGCCGATCGTAAAGAGGAACAGAAAGGGCTCGATCCACGAGTTGCACATGACGATGAGGATCAATGTGAGGATCGCCGCTGCACCGAGCGCAACCCACGCCGGCATTCCCGAACCTGCGGTGTCGTCGTTCGCGAACTGCATCCCGTGCTCCGCAAACTCCGAGGCGAGGGTGCTCTCGATGGCCTTCTCCCCGTCCGTGTTGTACGCGAACTTCGTATGGAGGACGAATTTGGCGTAATCGTCCTTGTTACAGTCCGGATCATCCGCCCGGTAATCAACGTTTGTGACACCGGCAATCGCGGCGAGCCGTCCTGCCATCGCGGCTTTCTCCTCATCGCTTAAGCCCTGAAACATCACGCGGATCGTATAGTCCGCCGAATCCGGAAACTCCTCGTTCATGAGATCCGTTCCGATCTTCATCTTGGAATCGTCCGGCAGGTATCCGGACATGTCGGCAGTCAGGCCGACCCTGGGGATCAGAAGGCCGCAGATCACGGTCGCCGCAAGCACGAACGCGAATATCCAGCGCCTCCGCTCCACAAGCAGTTTTGCAACATTTTTCAAAATAAACACCTCTTGACATAAGTATTTCTGCGATTTAGTATGATATCAATACATCGTCGCAACATCAACAGACTGTTTATTTTGATTTGTTGAGTGTTTCACAAAGCAACGTGTAACCGTCGCGAAGTCAACAGTATTCCGGAATTTGTCGAGGTGGAAAAATGGAGAACCAACGCATCCGCGTCACCAAAAAGATGTTAAAAGAAGCCCTTGTCAGGCTTTTGGAGAACAAACCGATCGAGAAGGTGTCGGTCTACGAAATCTGTCAGACAGCGGAGATCAACCGCACCACATTTTACAAATACTACGGCAGTCCGTACGACCTTTTGCATGACATTCAGGCCGACTTCCTGCATGAGCTCGAGATCAATCTGCAGGAGAAGGAACAGCTTTACAGCCTGCAGAACATCCTGACCTACATCGACAATCACCGCGACGCCTGCCGCATCCTGATCACGTCTGCGGACTCCGACAACTTCCTTGAGAAGGTCTTCTCGCAGGCGTCACTCACGAAGCAGCTGGAGACGCTTCCCTCGGCGTCGCAGTCCGAAGTGTTCCGCCGCTACACCGCCGAGTTCGTGGTCTACGGCTCCTACTCCGTCGTCCGCAAATGGCTCCTCTCCGACCAGCCCGAATCGTCGGAGGAGATCGCCCGGATCATCAATGATCTGGTGCGGCGCTTTTAGAACAGGTCCAGGGAGCTGTCCAGATAGATTTCCTCGCGAACCGCAAGCTGATACTCCGGCTTCGTCATATAGTACAGCAGAAACTCCAGAATGATCGCACTGCCCAGGCTCCGGCCCTCGATCTTAAAATTCGAAAAGCCCATGGGCATATAGACGTCCGTAATGTCCCGGATTCCGATGAATCCGGGATTTTTCATCGCTTCGGAGAAACGATAGCCGCGCGCCGCGTCGGGCGACACGCACACGTGGTCCGGGCAGTCCTCTCCGAGGCTCTTCCGGCTGACGTTCTCGTAGCAGTTCTTCCGGTCGCAGCAGTCAAACCGGCAGCACTCGTTGCACAAAAACTCGACCTTCTCTTTCTGCTCCGCCGTCAGCGCCTCCAGCTTTGCGAACTCGCGGCTTAAGCGAAAGTCAGGCACGACATAGCGAAACTCAGCGCGGTCAAGCTCCTTCGCGAAGTCCGCAAAGTCCGTCAGCACCTTCGTGGTCGATGAGACAAAGTAATACCCCGGAAAATGCTCCCGAAGATACGCCAGCAAAACCTCCGACGTCACGATGATGCCGTTTTGCACCGCGCCGTCCTCGAACATCGCGCACAGCCGGTTGCACCGCCGGTCCGACAAGTGCTCCGCACGAAGCAGCGAGTTGCTGAGCGTAAGCCTCGCGGAGATGCCGTACTCCTTCATAAGCGCCAGAACGTCCTCGGGCGCCGCGTCGCCGAAGCCCACGCGCCCGCCGCCCCACAGGCAGTCCTGCGGAGCCCCGTACACGGAGCCGATCTCGCACCGGTCGTAAAAGTATTCCCGGTGCTCCCGCCAGAGCGGCAGAAACGCCTTGTACAGCTCGTAAAATTCAAACAACCCGGGAAGGTGAACGTACGCTTTTTGCTGTTTCATTTTCCGACTCCTCTTTGTAAAAATCGCGGCAAACAACCGGCGAACGATGCTGTCCGCCGGCTGCCTGGCCAAGTCATATATCGATTGTTGCCCTGATTGCTGCTCAGGTTCTGAAGTAGAACGTCGTCAGATTCTGCTCGTCGGTGCCCTTTGTGAGGAAACCGGTCTTGAGAACGGCGCCGGCGACATTTTCCAAAAGGCTCCACATCGAGACGATGCTGCCGATCTCGCGTGCCTGCGTGTATTCCTTCGGCACGTTGGCCTCAAGAATGTCGGCCGCCTTGTCGCGGATCTGCGCCGAAAGCGTCGCCATCGCGTCGATCTCGGCTGCGAGCTTTTGCTTAAGGTCTTCGTAGTCCTTGTCGGAGATCTCCGCAAAATTCGGGCAGATCTTGCCGTCCTCCACGTGAACAACCTTGTTCTCGAGCATTTCGGTGAGCTTCTCAAGCTGCGTTGTCTCTCCGAGACGATCCTCGCATGCGCAGAGCACTTCTCTCGCGCCCCGTTCGAAAGGATTGATGACCTTGCTCGACAGGTCATTGTAATTCAGGATGCGCATGTAGCCCTTGTTTAAGGTGTACATGCCGTAAATGCCCGACATGACAATTTGATTCTCCCCGCGCTCACCCATCACATAGCCCTTGTAACCGTTCGCCAGAAGCGGGAACGTAAGAGGCGTCTTCATCTTCGCTTCCGAGTCGCCCACGGCCTCCCACATGATCAGCATCAGGATGAACCATCCTCTCGTGTTCTCATCGTCCGCATAGCAGCGGTAATCGGTCTCCGCAAGCAGGCTCTTACCCTTCTCGACCGCCGCCTTGATCAGCTCGATGTTGTCCTTGATTCCGGCATTCGCCGCCTCGCGGACTCCGTCCTTAAACTTCTTGTCGTAGATGACCATTCCGCTGTGGTAGCGGCTGCCCTTCTTAACCAGGAGCTTGAACTCCTCGAGCTTCGCGATGTCCTCCTCCAGATACGGCACGGCGACACCGACGTCCGTGCTCAGCTCCTCAAGCGTCTTGGGGCTGTCCCACACCGAGAGCATGATGCTGCCCGGAAGCTTGTGATTAAACAGTTCCCAGTAACCGCTCGAGTTGTCTCCCCAGAAGTTGAACGTAAATTTGTCCGGTGCGTAACTGTACTTACCGTACTCTCTCTGCATTTCCATACCTTTTTTTACCTTCTTTCTCCCTTCGAACAGATATTGCTTCACGTTGGTCGTGGAAATCCCCAGCCGCCGCGCGATCTCCTCGCAGCTCTCCCTGCGGATGTAGTAGCCGATCATTGCCTCGCGATACATTTTGCTCAGAAGCGCCAGTTCCCTCCGCAGAAGCGAGATATCCTCCTCCCGGATCATATCCTCCTCCGCGGTAATCTGGTAAGTTCCGACATACTCCTCGGGAATCTCGACCGTCGCGAATTTCGCGGCTCTCCGCCAGTAGTTCCGGCAGAGGTTATCCGCAACCGCCCAGACATATCCGAGAACAGCCTTGTCATCCTTCACCCTGGAATACGAACCGAGCAGCTCAACGGTAATGTCCGACGCCACGTCCTCCGCATCCGCCGCATTTCCGAGCCTGCGCACGCAATACAGATAAATCTTCGTCATGTTTGCGAGCACGATCTGCTCCATCTGTTCTTTCGTCATTGCCTTTTGGTTCCTTTGTTGGTTTGAAAGCTTTCACCCCTATAGTGGCGGTATGGTGCCACCGGTTAGGACGGTTGCAAAACTTTTTTTGTAAACTAGCGTGACTCTTTTGTTTTCGCTTACAGGCTATCGATATCACCACGTTCAAGAAACACGATTCTCATCCGTTATTGGTATTATTACTGCTCTATTACTTGTTGCATCATAAACAACAACTCGACTGATACGTAAATCTGATCGCTTCGTTGAAAGGTAATGGTATGCCAGAACTTGTCGAATACATTTTTCATCAATGTTATTTCTAACTTTAACATCCAAAATGGTATCTTCGGTAATATAATCCGCAAGACCGCTGATATGCTGAATGGACAAATTGGGGTCGACGTTGTTTTTTGCCTCTCTTCCGCAGTACAATGTGTCTCTGACATATTCCGCAGTTCTTGTTCCTAATTCAACGATCAGGTTCACAAATAACTGGTATTTCTCATTTCTAATCTGATCTTCGGAAATGCTTTTAATAACCTTAGATACTCCCAAACCAAAGCACTCTGTCATCATTCTCCTGTACTTCTGAATGCATGCTCTCACAACTTCATAAACATTTGCCGTTTTATGATTTGGCAAAAAGTCACTCAAAAAAGACTTTCCAAACACAAGATACTTAGAATAATACTCAACGCAGTATCCTATCATGGAATTACACTTTTTATCCAACGCAAAGCTGTTCTTTCCTGTAAAGATTAGCTCCCGTCCCATTTCTAGTTCTTTTTTATATTTTCGAGAAATGAAAGCGTTTAATTTGTTGTAATTACCGATTTTCGAACTTACGGTTTTCGATTCCACCCATCCAATGGAGCCATATTCGTTTTTCGTTTGTCGCATTAAATCGACTCCAATAATGGCACTTTCTTTGTCATTCGTCACCTTTCTATAAGGCGTATACCACGCATATTCTTTAAGTTCATCTCTAGAAACGCTATATCGGGGATGAATGTATTTATTTCTGATTAGAAATTGCTCTTGGCTTGTAAGATCCTCAAATAGATGTTCGTAGGAATACTGTACACCATCAATGATTCCATTTACCAAGTTTTCCCTTGTCGTTCTAAGACTCCGTCGAAAATTATCTACAACTTTGTTAAACGGAATATAGCACTCACTACCGTCGCCCTCACTATCCAGCGTTATATCAATGAGTCTAAAGAACGCGTCAATATCATTTGTACTAACTGTTGGTTTATGCGGATACTCGCAAAAAACTCTAAATCCCGTATTTAACTCGGATTGGAAATATTGGATTCCTTTACTAATGACCAGATACGTTATTTTTTCCGAAAACTTGTTGTATCTATAACAGCGGTTTTTGAGTTCCGCAATACTCTTTATCCCTCGTTCAATCTCTAAAAAGGAATGTCCCTCCTTGAATCTTCGTACACAATAGGACTGTAATAAGATAAGTTCATTATCATCAAATAATGTCCCCAAAGTAATAGCATGTTGCGTTTCAGTTTCATCATCATATTCAATGATCTCTCTCCGTCCAATCTCAGAAAGTGCCCTGCAAAAGCGTATTACTCCTCGCTGGTTGCTGTTATCACGTATAAATTTCTTTACAACTCTAGAAATGTAATTTAAGCTATAGTTTGCCTCATTTGCAATCATTACATCTAAGCATTTTGTCGCGATTTTCGAGTGCAAGTATTTTCTTGTATACTTTCTTGCTTTCTTATCGAACAGATCTATGATGTCTTCTGGAATACTACACTTAACATTCTCCCACCAATCTGAATGCTGCAGAAGATAATTATCGCCATCCATTGGTAGTACATAAACCCTTTCTGGACGTATTTTACTTCTGGACAGATATATATAATTAATCTTTTCGTAAACCGTAGTGTTATAGAACTCTGTAACAGGACGAACAACGTTAAACCCGGTATCTTTGTCAACAACTATTTCAAAGTCTCCGGTTTTTCTCTCCAGTTCAATAACATACAAGCCGTTAGGAAGCTGACCTTTTTCTACGTGTATTGTCGTATTTGCTTTTAATTCTTCGCAAGAGACATGGTTGCAGAAGGCGTATTGTAACTCCCCTTCAGGATCCTCATCAATTTTCATATTCTCTACATTGAAATAAACATAACACTCCCTAGTGTCTTTAAGCAGACTCTCATTTTCAGGCGCTAGAATATCAATATCGTCACGATATAACAATGCATTGCGACGGCATCTTCCTATGACTTGGATTGTCGTCGCATTATTGCTTGGTTGATTGTCCATAAACAATACATGCGCCCTACGAATATCGATTCCCTCTGTTATCTTGAATTTGTTAATGATGACATCATTTTCATTATCATCTCTACAAATTTCTTCCATGACATAAGGATCATCAGTAATATCTATGAATGTCAGATGATGCCGTTTGCACAATTCTACTATTTCATCATAAAGCCAATCTTTTCCTCCAACACATCGAAAAATGGCGCAAGGATTATAGCCCTTCACATCTTTGTGGGAATTCTTAATCTCAAGCAATTTTTTAATTGCATCTTGGGGAGTACCATTATCTTGATTGACTGTCCGCAACATCATTGTCTGCGTGAATTTGCACTGAATATCGCTATTGACGTTTGTTGCAGAGAAATTAATAACTTTATAACATACATCTAGAAGCAGTTCATCATATCTGTTTGTCCTAATATGCCCCTCATCTCGAAGCCAAATGCATTTTACACCTAACGGAATCCGACTAATAATATCTTCCGCCTCGAGCCGACTGTTAATCTTATAGTCTGCACTCCCATATACCGTAAAATTCTCTTGTCTACAGTCTTTCATCAAGGAGTTTCTAACCTGTATATGTAATTGTCCCCTCGAAAGGGTCGTAATGACAAAGTAACAATCGGGAAGAAGATTGATGAGTTTACTCATCATCTTCGTTTTTCCGGTGCCTGTCGGAGATGTGAAGTTGATTGTTTTCAACGAAGCATAATCAGGACTGTTAATCAGCCCAATCAGCTCATTAACATATCCGTCTTGAATTAGGTTGATTTCGTCAAATGCTTCTTGTCTAGTCACAGAATCAAACCTCTCTTCTCTACTCTTTACGTGAACTTCATAAACCGCATCAAGCACAAAAATGGCCTGGCGCAGGGCTTTTCCTACCAGTATTTTTCATACTATTATACTATATCGCAACTGCCTTGACCAGCATTTTCCGAAGGGCAAAAAATGGCCGACAAATGCAACTGCATCTGCCGGCCGCACAGATTAACCATATTCTTGCATCACTTATTCGGTGTACAAATCCAGCATATTTGCTACAACCACGCCGGCATTGTACGAAGCAACCGCATTTTGCACACCCCATTTGCCGTCAACATCACTGTCAAAACTCTTGTACCGATCCACAACCGGAGAAATAAACAGCACAGGGAATCCCTTGCCCTTGATCGCTTCTGCCGCCATTTTCACGACAGCATGCGTTGTCTCCAGACACACTGCCGCTCCGTCAGACGTTTGTTTCGCAAACTCTTCATAAGTCGCAGCATCGGCATCTACGTATTTATCGTAGTTCATCACATTGATAACTCCGAGGCTGGTGTAGCGCGCTCCGTTTTCGGCGTATACTGTCGTCTTCCCCGCCGGCGCATTGGGCACCTCATCCATTCCGACAGCGATTATTTTCTGGTTCTTGTTTACCACGGAACAGATTTCCGGACACGGAAATCCGCTCTCAGCGAACCACGGATTTGCGACATCCAAAAAGCTGGAAGTTCCCGGATCATATTCTCTGCAATCTTTCGCAAAAAAAGTCGTTCCGACGAGAACGCATCCGTTTAAGCTACCGTCGGGCGGCAAAAACTGAGCATTTTCCGTCGTTTCACACGTGCTGACGCTGATAATCAGGTCTGGCTTCTCTGCCGCAATCAACCGTTTCAGCAAAACATGCTTTTGCTCGGAGTTCGAAGTATTCTCATTTTCCCCGAAAAGGTATGCGATACAGAATTCACGAATCGTATCCTTGCCGCGTCTGTAGATTGCAGACGGTATGAATTTGTTCGGTCCGCCCGTCGGATTCTTTGAAACCATCTTAAGCTGCCCCAGCTCACCGGAATGCAGACGGCTCTCAACCCCCAAAGTGAACCCCGCATACTCAAAATCCTTGTTTACCACCACCATAATGTACATGTTGCTACCTCTCTTTCTCAAAAACAACGCTTCCATAGGAAGCACCCCGTTACAATATATAGCGTAGCGCATTTTGCAATGCCAAGTCAAGCATTGCGGCATGCAACATGAGTAAAAAACGTGCAGAATGAGTAACGATGTTTCGTCCCACGTCACCGGACAAAAAAGCAGGAGAGCCGTAACTCTCCTGCCTGTTTGCACTTATGAATGAAAATCAATCCTCGTCTTCATCGCAATCGATGATCGCTCCGGTCAGATCCACCGAAACTCCCTGTCTTGCCAGCGCCATCAATGACCGCAGCATCTTTTCGCTGTGTATCTCGGCCTCCGAGAGATCGATCCTTCCGCCAAAGAAATTGGGCGCCGCCCCCTGGAAGGATTCGTTCGGCACCGGCTGTCCGTCTTCGGGATCGCCGTCGTCCGACATTCCCCTGACAAATGCCCTGGCAGTCCGCAACTCCTCGTCCTTAAGTTGCGCGGTCCGCTCCGTTCTCCATTGCTCGAACGAAAAATCCTCGAGCTCCGAATAGAAAGCGTTGTCCTTCGGTGCGAAAAATCTTGCCACCGCATGCTGAGCGATGATGATAATGCGCCAGTTCTCGCTGTCGCCGGTGTTGAACGGAAGCTCAAACACCCGCAGCAGTCCGGTTCTGTCGCGCTTGCTGATCACCGGTTCGAAATTGCTCTTTCCGATGCGATACGTGTATCTCTCATCCCATGCACGCGCCTGCTCCTCTTCTGCCTGCGCCGAAATCTCCGGGTCTGCACCTTCCGCTGCAGCCGTCGGAACCGGCTCCGTCAGGCGGGCGATGTGAACCATCGACACTTCCTTGTCGTCGTCCGTATGTCCTCCGGTCATCGCGAAGCGGAAAATGTAGTCGGTATTCTTCTCGAGCCCCTTGACATCCCGTACAAGTGATGTCCAGTTCCAGCCCCAGTCGCCGATCTCCCAGACTTCCGTAGTCTCGCCGTCGATGGTCATAAAACCTCTGACTCCGACATTGGAATTGCATGTATCTTCGAGCTTGAAATCTCTTGCGCTAAAGTTGATTGTTTTACTCATTTTGACTTCCTCCGTATGATTTTCTACGGTCGGAATCCGAGTATCCTTTAGACGTATTTCGCGGTCACCGGCATACTCTGCCCGACCGTTCTTGACAAGGCCCTTCGCCCTCTTCGGGTACGTGGTGCCTATCGGTTTCCCCAGCTCGTCCGTTACAATAATGTTTTTTTCCATGGGTTTCATCCCCCTTGCAACGCTATTCGATTAGTGACTCTTTCGTTTTTTTCTATGGGTATCATCCCCCCGGAGAAACTCCGTTACAGCCACAAATCCATAATATCAGCAACCCGTGGAAAAGTCAACGGCTCCCGGACATAAAAAAGGCCGGCAGGCAAACTGCCCGCTGACCTTTTGTGTGTCGTCTTTCTTTCGCGCAGTCTCCCGCGCAGAGGCACTAACGTAAAAGCTGTTCCACAAGATCTCTCTTTTCGTACAGGACACACCCGCCGTCGTGGTCATCCGTGAGAAGATCGCCGCTCTGCAGCGCGAGGAACAACGGCGAATGCAATACTTCGCGAAGTGAGGTATTCTTCACGTTTACATCCGAATACGGTGAGAACGGACACGGTTCCGCGCCTCCGTGAGAGTTGATGTGAAAGAACCCTCTTCCCGCCGCCACACAGCCGCCGGAGCTCTTCTCATCCCCCGGAAACGAGATGTATACCATCTCCGGCCGCTCTTCCCGC
This sequence comes from uncultured Lachnospiraceae bacterium, assembly GCA_902783725.1. Lineage (GTDB taxonomy): Bacteria > Bacillota > Clostridia > Lachnospirales > Lachnospiraceae > ISDg. Next base: position 20,320 of record CACZRV010000031.1, read on the forward strand.
AGACGGGTGATCTCCCCGGCCAGAAACGCTCTCTCCGCTTCGCCCGGCGCCAGAGATTTACTCTCCTCCGTCACCGGCACAAACTCCACGAAGATCACGGCCTTGCAGCCCCGATCCGCAAGTTCCGAGAGAAAGGCGTCCGAAACGACTTCCCGGGCATTTTCCGTCGTGACCGTAACCGAGGCGCCGAAAATCAGGCCGCGGTTGCGAAGCTCATCCATGTTCTGAATCAAACGGTCGTAGATCCCCTCGCCGCGTCTGGCGTCGGTGATCTCCTTCCCGCCTTCAATGCTCATGATCGGAATAAGATTGCGGCATTTTCCGAACAATGCAAGATACTTTTCGTCCAGGAATGTGCCGTTCGTAAAAATCGGAAACAGGATGTGTTTTTTCTTTCCTGCCGCCTCGATCACGCCTCGGCGAAGCATGGGCTCGCCGCCCGCAAGGAGGATGAAGCTGATTCCCAGCTCATCGGCTTCGGTGAAGATTCGAAGCCACTCCTCGTCCGTCAGCTGGCTCACCGGCTCCGTGTCCGTTGTGGCATGGTTGCAGCGCGAGTAGCACCCTGCGCAATGCAGATTGCAGCTGCTGGTGATGCTCGCGATCAAAAACGGCGGGATGTGTTCCCCCTGCTTCTCCGCCTTCCTGCGCTTCTTCGAGGCCGCTGCCGCCGCCTTTCCGAAGCGAAGCATAAACAGGCTCTCCTTGGGGTTTGAGAACGTCGCTTTCACGGCGTCCGCGACGACGCGCTCCACCCCCTCCGTCATATACTCCTGCAAGTCAAATTCCCGGTCCATCGTTTCTCTCCGTTCACAGCGCGGCGACCACCGCCTCCTTCACCCTGTCCATCTCCACCGTCGGCTCATAGCGCGCAACCACGTTGCCCTCGCGGTCGATCAGAAACTTCGTAAAATTCCACTTGATATAGGCCTTGTCGCCGAACTTTTTGTTGTTCATTTTTGCAAACGTGTCGAGGGCCTTCATCTTGAGCCCCTTCCCGAAGCCCGCGAACGGCTTCTCCGTCGCGAGGAATGCAAACAGCGGGTCCGCCGTCTCCCCGTTCACGTCAATCTTCGCAAACTGCGGGAACTCAGTGCCGAATTTGACGGTACAGAACTCATGGATCTCGTCGTCGTTTCCCGGCGCCTGGTTTGCGAACTGGTTGCACGGAAAATCAAGGATCTCAAAGCCCTTGTCCCGCAACTCCCGGTACATCGCCTCCAGCGGATCGTAATGCGGCGTAAATCCGCACCCCGTCGCGGTGTTCACAATCAGCAGAACCTTCCCCTTGTATTCGGACAGGTTCACCTCATTTCCCTTGCGATCCTTTACGGTAAAATCATATACATTTGCCATGGTTGTTCTCCTTTCGAAACTCTTGTCTGTCGGATTCCGCTGCTTCCTTCCGGCTTATGCATCCAAAAACCGGTACAGCAGTCCGTACAGTTCTTTTGCCTCCGCTGCGCTCAGCGGAAAATTCTCCTTCGCCAAGGCAAGCGGGATGTCCTTGCACTGCTCCTTCAGAGCCTCCGCCTTCTCCGTGATGCTCACGACGGTGATCCTCTCATCCTCCGTCGAGCGCTTTCTCGTGACGTAGCCCTCTTTCTCCAGACGCTTTAAAAGCGGCGTCAGCGTCCCGGCATCAAGGCGCAGGATCTCGCCGAGCTGACCCACGTTCACGCTCTCCTTCTCCCACAGTACCATAAACACGATGTACTGCGTATACGTAAGCCCCAGCGGCTTGAGATACGGCGTGTAGGCGTTTACGATCTTGCGCGCGCATGCATACATCGGAAAGCACAGCTGGTTTTCCAGTTTCAGTTGCTCGTATTCCTGTGCCATGGTGGTTACCCTCCCGCATTTGTCTTTGTTCACATTATATTGTGTCAAATATAATTTGTCAAGATTATTTTTCGCTTCGCTCTCCCGCGGAAAATTCTTCCGCTACTAAACATCACAATTCGCATTTTCCTCTTGAAAATCGAACATATGTTTGGTATATTGAGCACACAAGGTACTTTCCCCTGCCGGACCGGGTTGTCCTTTCTCCCGGCGGAACCGGCAGTTTGTATTACGGAAGAAGGCGTGCTATGAGGAATCTGATTTATCGAAACAACATTTACGAACTCCGGACCGGTCTCGGGATCAGCCAGGACCGGATGGCCGGGGATCTCCGTATCAGCAGGCGCAGCATCAGCAAGATCGAGTGCGGCGAGCAGAACCCTTCACTGGAGATCGTCTACCGCATCTCCGCCTACTTTGACCGAAACATCACTGAGGTTTTTCCCCTTCTCGCGGAGACGCATCTCGCCTCCTACCGGGAATCAACCGGAGAAAGGAGCTGACTCCCATGGATTATACGATCATCGCCGTGGACTTCGACGGCACCCTCTGCTACAGCGACTGGCCGGACCTCGGTGAGCCGAACCGGCCGTTGATCGAATACCTGCGCGCGCAGCAACGCTCCGGCAACAAGCTCATCCTCTGGACCTGCAGAGCCGGCGAAGCTCTGGAGCAGGCTGTCTCCTGGTGCAGGGATTACGACCTCACCTTTGACGCTGTCAACGACAATCTTCCGGAGATCGTTGCTCTTTACGGCAACAATTCCCGGAAGATCACCTGCGATTATTACATTGACGACAGGGCTGTTTTGCCGGAGGCCCTGCGGGCATGCTGAGACTATGGAAGAACAAACAAAAGCATATATCGCCATAGACATGAAGAGCTTCTACGCATCCGTGGAGTGCGTCGCAAGAGGTCTGGATCCACTGAAGGCATATCTTTTAGTGGCGGATTCGAGCCGCTCCGACCAGACGATCTGCCTTGCCGTCTCCCCTGCCCTGAAGGCGATCGGCGTCCCGTCCAGGCCCCGGCTTTTCGAGGCGAAGCAGGCGATCACCAGATACGAGCGCCTGCATCACACCCGCATCTCCTACATCACCGCGGTTCCCCGGATGGCCGAGTACGAGCGCGTGTCCGCCGGGATATACGGCATTTACCTGAAGTATGTTTCCCCGGAGGATATCCACGTCTACAGCATCGACGAATGCTTCATCGACTGCACTCCGTACCTTCACCTCTACGATGCCGCCGCAAAGCAGTGCGGTCAGCTCCCCGCCCGCGTCATGGCGCTCACCATGATCCGGGATGTTCTCGCAAACACCGGGATCACGGCGACTGTGGGAATCGGAACCAACCTGTATCTCGCCAAGGTTGCCATGGACATCGTCGCAAAGAAAGCTCCCGCGGACAGGGACGGCGTCCGCATTGCCGCCCTCACGGAGGAATCCTACCGGTATCTTCTCTGGGAGCACCGGCCACTCACCGACTTCTGGCAGATCGGCCACGGAAAGGCCGCAAGACTCGAGAAGAACTTCATGTTCACCATGGGGGATGTGGCGGAGCGCTCACAGTGGGACGAGGAATGGTTCTACAAGACCTTCGGCATCGACGCGGAGATCCTGATCGACCACGCATGGGGCATCGAGCCCGTCACCATGTACCATATCAAGCACTACAAAAGCGACAATCATTCCCTCTCCAACGGCCAGGTGCTCCCCCGCCCGTACAAGTACGACGAGGCCTGCATCGTCCTTCGGGAAATGATTGACGTCCTCTGCTGCGACATGTACAAAAAAGGCCTTGCATCGTCGCGATTCACGTGGTGGATCAGCTACGATTACAAGAGCCTGGAGTATTTTCCGGAGTACGACGGGCAGCTTTCCATCGACTGGTACGGGCGGCTTCACCCCGCCCACTCCAACGGAACCGTCAGGCTGTCCGCTCCCACCAATGTTGCGAAGGAGGTAGCCGAGCGGATCATGCAGGATGTTGAGAGGAAGAGCGACCGTCGGATCCTTCTCCGCAGACTGGGCGTCTGCGCCTGTGACGTTGCCGACGATGACGGAATGTACCAGATGGATATGTTCACCGACTACGCGGCGCAGGACAAGGAACGGCAGCTGCACGAGGCTCTTCTGGAAGTACGCACCCGCTACGGCGCCAACGCCCTGTTAAAAGGCCTCAACCTTCGGGAAGGCGCTACCACAAAGATGAGAAACGAACAGATCGGCGGACACCGGGCGTAAAGCGGCATCGGTCTGACATGCGGCCGCAGGCGTATCCGGCCCGCCGGACACGGAGGAATGACGATGAGTGAACACACTGCTGCGTCGGTCCCCTCCTCTTTCCGATACGCAAATGTCCTAAAGAAAGGAAAACCCGTGCACAACGGGACCGACCGTTTTACCGCAAAACACCCGCCCATGGACCTGACGAGGCGGGCTAAGATTTTCAGCCCTTTTGACGCATTGAAGGGCTTCGGCGACGAACTCGCGAAAGCGCAGTCGGAGGTTGCCGACGCTTTTCTTACGGATACCGAAGATGCCGAGGAGCCCCCGTAACGGAGGGGCGCAACGAATCAGGAGAACTGCCATGTGTACAAGATACGCCCTGGAGAAGGATCTCCCCGAGCTTAAAGATATTATCGACTCTGTCTTTCGGTCACTGCTGGCACAGAAGTTTGTCGACTCCCATGCAAGGCCGATCGTCACTGACGGCGAAGTTCGCCCCACGGACATCGTGCCGGTGATCGCGCCGAATGCGAAGGGCCGCCGGACCGTATATCCCATGCAGTGGGGATTCCTTGCAAAAGACAACAAGCGTACGCTCTTCAACGCCAGAGTTGAAACCGCGGGCGAGAAGCCGACCTTCCGGGATGCCTGGAAATCTCACCGATGCATCATCCCGGCTTCCTGCTACTTCGAGTGGCAGCACTTAAAGAGCCCTGACGGCAAGGAAAGAACCGGAGACAAGTATGCCATCCAGCCCGCCGGCTGTACCGTAACCTGGCTCTGCGGTCTGTATCGCATCGAGAACGGTTATCCGGTCTTTGTTGTACTGACAAAGGCACCCACCGTGGAACTCTCGAATATCCACGATCGGATGCCTCTCATGCTGCCATCGGATAAGATTGAAGAATGGATCGACCCCTCCTCGAATCCCGAGGAGCTGCTCTCCTACGCGCTTTCCGACATGATCATCGAAAAGAGCGATGATTAAACGAATCCGGCGGAACCGGGTATTTCAGCGGAACCGCCCTACAGTTCCAGCCGGAGTGTGACGGCGTCGAACACCTCGCCCCGCACGATGCGGTGGTTTTTCTTGCGGTACGCCTCGGCAAAACCCAGTTTCTCCGCCACCCGCAACATCGCGTGGTTACCCGACCATGTCTGGGTATACGCTGTGCGGAATCCCCGCTCCTTCAGGTACGCAAGGTACAACCGAAGTGCCTCGGTTGCAACACCCTTGTTGTGCGCGGCCACCACCGGAATGTCGATTCCCACCGCAGGAATCTGCTCCGGATTGTCCACATACTCAAGGTCGTCGTAGCAGCTCACCCAGCCCACATGCACTCCGTCCGACTCGATCTCAAACTTCCATCTGGTCGCATCTTCCGGCAGCTGCCGCACCGACTCATAGTACTCCGTCCACGCGGCACGCTCCGCCTCCGCCGCATTTTCCGTCGCACATTCCTCCTCGGAGCCTTCAAACTCCCACGGAGCGTCGGTCTTCATCCACTCCGTCTCCGTTGTAAACCAGCGCACATAGTCTTCAATGTCGCGCTCATTCATATCCCGCAATTGTACCATTTTTCATCCCCCTATCTGAGTATTCTTTCAATTTCTTCCTGACTTGCATTCGGCATAATCTTCTCCAAAAACATACGTAAACTCTCTGCGCAATAAACTATTGTTTGTGATAATCCACCATGGCAATTCTATCATCCGGAACACAGCGGAAACAATGTATTATTTCTTGCCGGA